>CAIYTD010000271.1 GCA_903928955.1 Oligoflexia bacterium
AGATTATGAAGACTTACCTGCAAATAGCGAAACAATGATTTACATATCTATGATTCAAATAATGCTAAAGCGCCTCGCTCCAATTAATAGTTCGTGACCTTTTAAAACAGACTCTAAGGCCTGAACTTCATCTTCATCAGCAGCACCCACTTTAAAATGATGATCTGGATATTTCACACTTAAGCGCGAAATCCACAAAAAATCATCGAAATTAAGATCGTTTTGACGTCTTCGTCCTAATTCCTTCAGCATCGAAACGACTTCTTTTAATTCTCGCTCAGAAATCGGCCCTGATAGAATTTTTTGTCCATCATTCTGATCGATAGTAAAAGGGCTATCTGCTTGTGCTTCAAAGGATTCCACTCTCCCCCTCAAAAACCGGTATTTTTTCACAACCTCGTCTTTTGTAGAAGCAGGTAAATCATCTCCTGTCGTACATTCGGCGGAATGAACAGGAACATTCTTCAAGCTTTTCGCTGCATAAGGCGAAGCAGTCGCCTGAGAACCTTCCTTTGTAGAATAATAAAAAGGCTCAGGAATTCCATTGTTGCAAACAATCCCACGTCCAGATTTATGAGTTTTAGCCCCAAAACTCCGATGAGTGCCTAAGTTATATTGGTCCACTCCGCAGTCTGGGTGTCTCCCCTTATTATACGCAGCAATACCAAAATCTGGATGCTCGCATGGAACGTAGGTTTCAATTCCAAAAGACGGGTGTCTGCCTTGGGAGATCTCACCGAATGTGAGCTTATGAGCCGGCATGGACAATCCACCATTGAAGAATTCAATATTAACCACTAACTCCTGGCCGTCAAAAGTAGTGCAAATATAAGACTTCTTCCAAAGTAAACTAAGAACCTGTGGAAAGTATTCCATTTTTTCTGATAAACTTTTACAAGCATGCCCGTTGAAAAAAGGTCCACTTCTAAAAATATTCCCCGGACACTGTGGACCAGTACCACTGTTGTACCTCGCAACTCCGAAAGAGGGATGCTCACATTCATTATAAGTTTCAACTCCATTGATGGGATCTCGCTGAGAATGGTATTCCTTCACTCCAAAAGATTTATGTTCACAGCTGGAATATTTTTGATAAATCCATCGCCCGAAACATTTTCCAGCTCCCGACCGCCATTGAAAGGGCGCTAATTGACTCCATCCAGCGGTAGGAGAAAAAGCAGCCACTAAACAAATGAGGTTCAACCCCAATTTTAAATTCCATTTGATCATAAAAATCCCAATACCCATGAGTCATCTTTTTTTAACGCAAAAAAAGATGACTCATGTTGCGAATTGGATTCTTACATTAAGCAATTGAATAAGTAAATGGCTAAATAGTTCCGTCTTACATTAAACTAAATCCATTGAGGAAATGCTTGACTGCGTTCTATTGCACCTCTAAAGTCAGACCTAAAATCAGACCTAAACTCAAAAAAGATATAAAATACTCGCTCCCAGAGCGGGAGAAAGACCACCGAATTGAAAATTAGTCTGAGTGGCTATCGGATTGGTATTCAACACAGTGAAATTCGGGCCCCCATCCAAGTGAACAATAATATGGGGTATGCCTGGGAGTTGAAAATGGAATCCACCCAGAGCAGTGAGACTCATCGAAAAAGTGCCACCAAGCCCCGTATTTAAAATCCCCAGACCCGCACCTGCACCGATATGAAATCCAGCTCCACGGCTCTGGGTCAGCGTATGCTTATAAAAAAGAGCTCCACCTAAATTGAGAAAATTGGTCTGCGGAATAGAAAAAAAACCCTGTAAGAGATCAGTTGAAGCAAGGTCATAGGTAATCGTAAAGGCAGGAACATTTCCAGGAACTGCATTTTGAATCGTTGAAAATCCAGCGCCAAGTGAGGATGCCCTCTCTGCGAGTTGCCCGTTCTGCTCTCCCCATGCTCCCGATGGGAATGACCCAAACGTTAAAAAAATTAAAATCAAAAAACTGATTTGAGCTAAATAGATTTTTCTCATCAACAAACCCACATCTCCCATTTTATCGTTTAATAAGCGCGAGCAAAAACTGCACGCACAGAAGAACCCGATCCATTGCACACCATGCATTTTCCAGCTTCACGAATCGGCAAAAAGCTTTCATCCAACGGCAAACAACGAATCGTTGCCTTTGTTTCCTCTTTGACCCGAGCTTCGCATTGTGCACTTTCACACCAAGGCGCAATAAAAAAACCTCCGGGTTCGTCTAATTTCTGCTGAAACTCAGAATAACTCTCTACTCTAAAAGTATTTACATCTTTAAAACTTCGAGCTCGCTCTAAAAGTGCTTTTTGCATGGCATCCAGCCCTTCCATCACTCGCATGGGAACTTCTTCAAGCAAAACAAATTCCTTCTTTCCTAGATCTCGACGCGTCATCACCACTTGACCCTTGTCTAAATCCCTTGGACCCAGTTCGATTCTGTATGGAATTCCAAGTAATTCATATTCATGGAATTTCCATCCGGGCTGCTTCGTTTCATCTTGATCGATATCGACCCTCACTCGATAAGGAAGATTCGATTTTTCTCCCTGATCTCGAATCTGAAGCGCCAATTTCTCTGCTGCTTCTAAAACTCTCGATTTCGATTCCGATTGTGAAAGAATGGGCACAATCACTACATGGGTTTCAGCCAACCGAGGAGGCAAAACAAGGCCCTTATCATCCGAATGAGTCATAATCATTCCTCCTATCAAACGGGTGGAGACGCCCCAGCTCGTTTGATGCACGGCCTTTTGTTTCCCATCTTTATCTAAAAATAAAGTATTAAATGCTTCCGCAAAGTGAGTAGAAAGATTATGAGAAGTACCGGCTTGCAATGCTTTTTTATCCTGCATCATCGCTTCGATACAATACGTATGCAGGGCTCCAGCAAATTTCTCACTCTCGCTTTTTTTCCCTGGAATCACGGGCATAGCCAAAACTTCTTCAGCAAATTGCGCATAAACTCCAATCATTTTTCTAGCCTCTTGCTCGGATTCCTCATGAGTAGCATGACAGGTATGCCCCTCTTGCCAGAGAAACTCTGTGGTCCTGAGAAATAAACGGGTTCGCATTTCCCAGCGCACTACATTTGCCCACTGATTGATCATCAATGGCAAATCACGATAAGATTGAATCCACTTTGCGAACATACTATTAATAATGGTCTCGGAGGTCGGCCGAACAATCAATTTTTCTTCGAGCTCCTTGCCCCCAGCGTGAGTCACAACGGCACATTGAGGCGCAAAGCCCTCCACATGCTCAGCTTCTTTTTTTAAAAAACTCTCTGGAATAAAAAGCGGAAAATAACTATTTCTCGCTCCCGTTTCCTTAATCCGTCGGTCAAGATCCTTTTGAATCTGCTCCCAAATAGAGTAGCCATTAGGACGAATCACCATACATCCCTTGACAGGACTGTAATCAGCAAGACGGGCTTGAAGCACAACATCTTGATACCATTTAGAAAAATCTTGCGACCGAGGGGTAATCTTTTCTGCCATAATACGGCTACCCTATTCTGTTCTAGGCTCTGTCGCAAACTGAAAAGATCTTCAGAACTGACTTTTTAAGTTTCAATCCCGTAAGACTTGATTTTACGGTGCAAATGACTCCTTTCCACACCCAGAATCTGAGCTGTCTTAGAAATATTCCAATCATTTTCTTTCAGAGTTTTCAAAATAAATTCCTTTTCAAACTCTTGCCGAGCATCTCTCAAATTTTTTCCCCCTGCAGTCGGAGGCACCGATGCCCCTAACGCTTTCGTGTGAACGCTATTTTCTTCTTCCATGCGCAGGCTAAAACCATTGTCCTGTAAACTCATCAGAAAATGTGCCGCAGTAATCACATGCCCATCCTCTGACTCTGGAGTGAGAATAATGACTCTTTCAATCAGATTCTTTAGTTCTCGAACATTCCCTGGCCACTGATAGGAAGTCAGAACATGAAGCGCTTCAACAGAAAGCACTCTCATTAAACGTCCATGCGCAATACAAAATTCGTTTAAAAAATGTCGAGCCAATAATCCTATATCCTCAGTACGATCTCGCAGGGGAGGAACTGCGAAAGGAATCACATTGAGCCGATAAAATAAATCTTCACGAAAATTCCCCTGTTGAATTTCTGATTTCAAATCCTTATTCGTAGCAGCAACAATTCGAACATCTACAGAAGTCGTTTGAGCGCCCCCCACTCTTTCAAATTTCTGCTCTTGAAGGATCCGTAGAATCTTCGCTTGAGTCTTCAGCGACATATCTCCAATTTCGTCTAAAAACAAAGTACCACCATTGGCTAAATCGAATTTCCCTCTTCTTAATTGGGTCGCCCCAGTGAATGATCCCTTCTCATGTCCGAAAAGTTCACTTTCAATTAATTCTTCAGGAATGGCTGCGCAATTCACTTCTACAAAAGGCTTATTAAAACGAGGAGAAAGAGTATGAAGACTTTGAGCAACTAATTCTTTACCCGTTCCATTTTCGCCTGTGATCAAGACAGATCCAGTCGTAGGCGCTACTCGACGAATCAGCTCTTGAATATTCCGAATCGCAGCACTGCCTCCTAGTAGTATTTTATTCTTTTGCACCTGTTTTCGGAGAGCATGATTCTCACGAGCAAGATCCTGAACGCTCGAGACATTTTGAATCATCACTAAAAGTCTTTCTAGCGAAAGAGGTTTTTCTATAAAATCAAATGCACCTAATTTAGTTGCCCGAACAGCGGTTTCAATATTGCCATGCCCTGACATCATAATGACAATTTGATCGCTCCATTCGGCCTTAATCAAACGCAGAGTTTCAATTCCATCCATTTGCGGCATCCAAATATCCAGAAGAACAAGGTCCGGTCGCTCGGATCGAATCGCATCTAAACCTTCTTTTCCAGAAGCAGCAACCTCGACCCGATATCCCTCATCTTTCAAAGCTCCAGTTAAGGATTGCCGAATAGAAGCCTCATCATCAATCACTAAAATGAATCGAGACATAAACTACTCCTTAGATTCCTTGATCACACCCGCCTGAAAAGCCGCTCTTGCGAAAACATGACGAATCGTTGTAGGGATTTCAATAATAAATTGAGTCCCCTCTGCTGGGGCAGAACGCACTCGAATAAAGCCATCATGATCATTGATAATACGCTTTACAATAGAAAGGCCCAACCCTGTACCCTCTGTCTTAGTAGAGAAATACGGCTCAAATAACCGTGCTTTCACTTCTTCCGTCATTCCTAATCCATTGTCTTCTACTTCTATGACTGCCATTTGCAATTGCTCATTGTAATGGGTTACCAACTTTATTTTTTTAATACGGTTTTGAGACAAAGACCCAATAGCAGCCACAGCATTGTCAAAAAGATTGATAATCACTCTTTTAATTTGATCCCGATCAAATTCAAAAATCGGTAACTTATTTTCAAATTCACCACTCATAACAATCTCGGGATGAGCCTGCTGAAAAAGAGTAATCACTTCTTTTAATGCTGAATTTAGATCATGAGGAGCTGGCGAAGCTTCTGGAAATCGAGCAAAATTAGAAAACTCGTTGACCATTTCTTTGAGTTCGTCTGTATGTTTAATAATGGTATCCGTGCATTCTTTTAATAGGGCGGCATCTCGACTCCGATAATCTCGAAATCGTCTTTGTAAGCGCTGCGCTGAGAGCTTAATCGGCGTCAATGGATTCTTGATTTCGTGCGCAATCCTCCGTGCCACTTCTCGCCAAGCCATTTCCCTTTGCCCTTTAATCAAGTGAGTCATATCATCAATGACGACGACGACCCCACAACTCGTATGTCCTTGACGCAATGAAGTGGCCACGGCAGCCAATACCTTTAAACTTTCTCCCAGTCGAAAATTCCACTGCCCCACTTCTGGCCGAACACTTCCACCTTCTAAGGAAGCAGCCATAGCACGATTGATCACCTCGACTAAGGGAGAAATCTCACCCGTCAGTACTTCTCCATATTTTCGATGCAGTACTTGATCAGGCTCCATTTGGAGCAATTGGGACACTGCTTGATTGAAAGTGGTAATTTCACCACTATTGTCAATGGCAATCACTCCAGTACCGACATTTGCCAATACAGCTTCCAACTGAAGACGCCTTTTTTCCAAATCCGCTCCCGCACGCATTAATCCTTGTCGACTCTCCCTTAAATCGCGGGTCATATTATTAAAAGAATCTACCAAAACAGCAATTTCATCATGACCAGAAGCTGCAATGGAAATATTTAAATTTCCAGCTCCAACTGCTTGTGCTCCCAAAACCAGCCGCTCGACAGGCACAGTGAGCTCACGTGCCATATAAAGTCCAATCCAAATAGCGACAAATAAAATCACTAAAGTCATCATAATGAGAATCACAAAATAGGTCGTCTTCATGGGATATTTAAGGGGATTAGTATCTTTATAATCATCAAAGACACTCGCAATCTCATCCACCTTATTTCGCAGACTAATGGGAATATAAGAATTAACAGCCAACACACCCACGATAGGATGACTCGAAATGGATCCGGAATGCACTGGAACTAAGCAGCGAATCAAATCACCTGTACCAATATGCTGAATAACCGAAAGATGCTCGCCAGAGAAAGCTTTTTCTAACAAATCGAGAGCCAGCCGTGGATAAGTAAGCATAGAATCTGGCAATTGCGGTCGTTGCGAGAACACCCGTTCGTCTAACGTATCTGTATAGAACTCGACTGCATCGAGCGCCAAAAGCTCTCTTTGAGCATTTAAATACCCTTCAATCCATTCAGGAGGGGAGGATAGACCATCCACTTCACTCACAGAGTTTAATCTCTTTCCAATACCACTGGAAAGATGCTCAGCAAAATGCATTGCTGTTTGATCAGTATTTCTATAATAGGTGCTCGTAATTTCAAGAGAAGCCTGCAAAGTATTTTGAATTTTAAGTGAAAACCACTTATCAAAACTAGAATTAATATACATTGCTGAAATGACAAAAAGTACAAGCGTAGGAATAATAGAAAAACCAAAAAATGCTATCACTAACTTTGTTTTGAGCTTAGTCCCTAATATCTTTCTCCTTCGATCAATAAATAATTTTCCAATATTTCTAAAAATTAACCAGACTAGCGCAATTAAAATGACAATATTTATATTCAGAAGCCCAAAAAAGAAAATTGATGTAACAAACGGTAAAGTACTAGATACGGTAGATAGTTGGAATTCAGCAACCGTCAACACACAAAAAAGTGTGAACAATAAAGCGATCAGGATCACTTCACGTTTTCGCTTTCGACGCTCACGCGAATCTAAAGGGGGCATTGCCTCAATCGAGGCCAGCTGAGATCGATTTTCTAAAGACTGATTCATCTCCATCCATTCATGACACAGGATGAGCCACGCCTCAATGGATTAGCGGCTAAGTAAAAGAATACACTTCAATTCGATTATTACCGTTCACCTTTGCCGACCGAAGGGCTTCGGTAGTAAAATGCAGTAAATCACTCATACGTTGATTCGATTGATCATGGGTTAATCCGGCTACTCCGATTGTTGCCGTCAAACGAATAGACTGCTTTTCATTCTTAAAAGGGGTGACTTGAATCGAATCGCGTAACCTTTCGGCGACAAACTCTGCGCTAGCCAAATCGGTGTCACTGAGGAGGATAAAAAATTCATCCGCCCCTACTCGAGCAACAAAATCAATGGATCGAAGACACTGTTGAATGCGAACTGCAACTTCCTGTAAAATATGACTCCCAGCGACAAAGCCAAGTGTCTGATTAATTTGAGAAAAATCATCTATATTTAAAAGCAATGAAGAGACAGACTTTCTAAATCTTTTTGAACGTACGATTTCTTCTTCACCCCGCCTATAAGCCGATCGCATATTCATCAAACCCGTGAGATCATCTGTCGAACTGAGCTCCTCAATGCGGTGATTCGCCCGCTTGAGTGAATCTTGAATCTCTTTGAGCCTTAATATCGAGCGAACTCTAGCGATCAGATCTTGAGCACGAAAAGGCTTGGTCTGATAATCGTCTGCACCTAATTCCATACCTTTTTTAACATCTTCTAAGGTCATATGTTCAGAAATCAGGATAATACCAGTATATTCCTCAGGAGTGAGTGCACGTATCCGAGGAATGAGATCAAAAGCTAAGCCTTTTTCTGAATCCACATTCAATAGAATAAGATGAGGCTTCCATGCCCTCAAACGGTGCAGAGCACCATCTGGATCTTGTGCACTTTGGACAGAATGACCATCCTGAGTTAAATAGCTTGTCAAGAGCTCTAAGCTTGTTCGATCGTGATCCACAACCAATACACGCCTCATTTTGCAAAACCCTTATATTCCAAATATTTTTTTCCCATATTTAGAGTGTATTACGAGGTCATAAAAAATTAAATTATAAATCTAATTTTTATGTAATTAATATCCGACTTTGTAATTACTGGCAGACTTTTGACTTTCTATTTTGAATGGAAGCAGCTAAATCTACTGGAAACCCTGGCCCACGATAAATCCAAGATGTATAAAACTGAAGAAGATCTGCTCCCGCTGAAATCCGAGCACAGGCCTCTTCACAAGAAAAAATTCCGCCCACCGAAATAATACTTTTTTGACTCACCCGACGGGCTTCTATCAATCGCTGACGCGCCAAATCAGATAACAATTTTCCACTCCACCCTCCAGAAATGCTTTCTGAAGCAAAATTGAAAGTTCCACTCAGGGTATTTGTCAAAACCCATCCCTCTACTCCACAAGGCTCAAGAGATTGGATTAAAAGGGAAAGTTCCTCTCCAGCAACCTCAGGAGCTAGTTTAAGGAGCAAGGGAGGGGGTTTTCGCCAGCCAGAAATGAGATCTACCACTCCAGAAACAATAGGCTTCAATGCTTCTACTGTTTGCAAGGAACGCAGGCCAGGAGTATTCGGAGAACTCACATTAATGACTAAATAATCGGCTAAACCTTCAAAGGGTTGAGCCGCTTTTATATAATCCCGACTCGCATTTTCAAGCTGAGTATCTCTATTTTTACCTAAATTGACACCCACTCTAAAATATTCAGGTAACTTTTTTTTTGCAGAATAAAGGCGTTCTGAAATAAGGGACGCGCCCAAATTATTAAAACCCATCCGATTAAAGAGTAATTCTTTATCAGGATCACGAAAAAGCCGAGGACGATTATTCCCCGACTGAGGACGAGGAGTCACTGTCCCTATTTCTGCAAAACCAAATCCAAGAGCAGGCAATCCTTCTAAAATTTCACAATTTTTATCAAATCCTGCTGCCAGTCCAATACGCGTAGCAAACGAAATACCAAAAACTTGTGAACGCTCCTCTTCACGTATTTGTGATGCTCCACTTATTAATCTCAATGGAACACCTTTCATCAAAATTCCAATTCGGATAAAAGCGACACTTAGTTGATGAGCACTCTCTGCATTTAATTTAAATAAAAACCATTTTATAATTTTCCAAACCCAAAATCTCACAACTTCTTCATCCAAGATTGCATAAAAAAACCATCGCAAGGCCCTGGGCCCAAATATCCCCCTTCTTGAGCTGTAAAATGGGGATTCTGAGATGAAAACTGCTCCACAATTTCACGCGTTTCTGCGACGCGAAAAGTGCACACACCATAAACTAATCGCCCCCCCGGAGCGACCAACTCAGAATAAAGTGATAAAAGCCTAGCCTGAACGAGGGGCAAGCGAGCTAAAACACTGAGATCTTGCCTCCACTTCGTGTCTGGATTTCTCCGTAACACTCCCCAACCTGTGCAGGGAGCATCGACTAAAACCACATCCGCCTTCCCTTTAAAACGCTCTAAAGCTTCAGATTCTTTTCCTTCTTGAAGAACTACTGATTGAATATTATTTAATCCTGCGCGAGTTGCTCGTCTGCGCAAAGCCATTAACTTCTTATCTGAAACATCATATGCATAGATGCGACCTTTCCCTTTCAACGCATCCGCTAAAGCCAAGCTCTTTCCTCCTGCACCAGCACACGCATCCACAACAACCCAAGTGGGCGTGTCTTTTGGCGGAGGAGGAGGTAATAAGTCTAATTTTCTTATTTTTCGAGGATGAGCACTTAAAATAGAACCATACCTTTCGGGCCAAAGAGCAAAAAGCGCCATGAGCTGAGATCCTTCATCTTGGATCTCAAATTCTCCCTTTTGATACCATTCAGTCCGTAAAATAGGAGCATAACCTGAAAATCGAATCCCCAATGGCGACAAAGGAGACAATTCTATCCGAACAGGCAATTTTGGCCCGGCCGTAAACTTCCCGAGTAAAGTGCTTGCACCCACCCGCCGACTGACACGAATTCCTAACGGGGCTTCTCGACCTAAAACTTCTATTAAATCTGTCGTAATCGCTTCTCCCCAACTGGATTTCCATTCAGCAATCATATGCGAAGGAAAATCTTCCTCCACTGGATCGATATTTAAATGGGGTTGAGCCATCATCGCATAGAGACGTTCCGCTACCATCTGAGAGGGACGCCAATGAGCAAGTCCACTCAAATCTAAATTCCAAGGCTCACCCGGAGAAATTCCAACTCCTAACGCTTCTGCTTGTGAGGCCGGTCTCAACAAAACACTGGGTAAAATTTGAGCAAGAATACTCTTCAAATGAACGGGCTGCTTAGAGAGAGCTGAATCGAGATGAACGGGACTAGTGAATAAACTTTCCCAAACATTTAAAAAACCCTGTACTATTAATTCTTTTTTTGCCTGAGGCCTAACTTCAATAGTTCTTGAAATGGATCTCTGGAACGGCTTTTTCTTGTCTCGCATGGGCCGAGGGTAAAACAGATTGCCTCCAGATCACAGCTGAATATCAGATTCGCTTAGTTTTTTATGCACTCTCACTCGCCACTTTACAAATTCGTTCTTTTTAACATAATCTCGCGCTCATGATTAATTTCTCATTGTCAGACGAGCAATCTCAACTTCAAGGCCTAGCAAGAAAATTTACTCAGGAAGAAATTATTCCTAAGGCAGCACATCATGACAAAACAGGAGAATATCCTATCGAAATTGCTAAAAAAGCATGGGCACTCGGCCTCATGAACACCCACGTTCCTGAGGCCTTTGGAGGACTGGGATTGGGTGTACTCGAAGGATGTGTCATCACAGAAGAATTTGCCTATGGCTGCACCGGCATTGCAACAGCAATGGAAGCAAACACTCTTGCTTCAGCACCTGTTATTGTTTCTGGGAATGACGACCAGAAGAAGGAGTTTTTGGGACGATTGACTTCTGAACCCCTTTTTGCTGCCTACTGCGTAACTGAGCCAGGAGCGGGCTCAGATGTCAGTGGAATTCGGACACTTGCAAAAAAAGTGGGCTCTGATTACGTCATCAACGGCTCAAAGATGTGGATTACAAATGCAAGTGTAGCTAATTGGTATTTTGTTCTCGCCTATACCGACCCGTCACTGAAGCACAAAGGAATGAGCGGTTTTATCGTTCCTGCTGACGCCTCTGGAATAACGGTCGGTAAAAAAGAATGGAATATGGGACAAAGAGCAAGCGATACACGGGGCATTACTTTTGAAAATGTCAAAATTCCTGAAAAATACCGTCTCGGAAAAGAAGGAGATGGTTTTAAAATAGCTATGAGCGCTTTTGATCATACCAGACCGACTATTGCAGCAGGTGCAGTAGGTCTCGCTCGAAGGGCAATGGATGAATCCATTCAATATGCGACAACACGCAAAACATTTGGACAACCCATTGCAAGTTATCAAGCCATCAGCTTTATGATTGCGGATATGGCAAAAGACATTGAAGCTGCAAGACTTTTAGCTCACAAAGCGGCATGGACTATTGATCAAGGCAAAAGAAATACAAAATTTGCTGCCTTTGCTAAGGCTTTTGCTGCGGATATGGTGATGAAAGTAGCAACTGACGCAGTCCAAGTTTTTGGTGGATATGGCTATTCCGAAGAGTATCCAGTAGAAAAACTCATGAGAGATGCAAAAATTTATCAAATTTACGAAGGAACAAGTCAAATTCAAAGACTAATTATTTCAAAGGAAATTTTTGAACGCTCCTAGATTTTTCGATTTCTAAAAGGGAATCCAAAATTCGACGATAACTAGGATATCGGATGAGTCCGTGGGCTTTGCACCCTGGCTCATCCTGATGACAACAGGTTATTTTTGAACAGGACAAATTTTGCATTTCTAAAAAATAGCGGGATAGCTCGTTCGCTGGAATTCTTGTCAACCCAAACTCACGCACCCCTGGAGTATCAATCCAACGGGAATCATGAGCATCACCTACAAGCACAGCTCCAGTCGTTGTATGTCGGCCTTTTCCGGTAGTTGGATTAACCGCTCCTATTTTTCCTAATGTAGGATCATCCAAAAGCACTCGAAGTAAGGAAGTTTTTCCAACACCAGACTGACCACAAAAAACAACTGTTTTACCTTGTATTGCTTGCATCATCTGTGTCACTCCAGTCCTATCTTTAGAGCTTAACAATAAAACTGAATAACCCAGTTCTTCATAAATTTTCCAAGGAGTTTCTTCCCCGACTTTCAAATCTATTTTTGTTAGTCCAATAACCACAGGAATTTTTTCAGATTCAGCTGCCACCAAAAATCTATCTACCAAACCACTTGAAAAGTTTGGCTCACAAACAGAAACAACTATCACTAATAGATCTATATTAGCAGCTAAAGTATGATAAAGACTTCCCTCCTCTCTTCCAGGAGCGGGGCGGGACAAAGAGTTCTTTCTCAAGCAAATTCCTTCAATAATACCTGTGTGACTCCCAGTGGATTGCACAAAAACTCGATCTCCTACAGCAACAGGAGTTCTTTCTCTCACTTCAGTAGAAGATTTTCCAACTACCCCTGCTCTGCGGTAACTACAAAGGAGTGCTAAAGCGCTTCCATCCATTCTGACACGACATTGATTAGGAAAAATTTCTGCTACCACTGCGTTAGCTTTTTCCACGGGTAAATCAATCGCACGGCCAACAGGTTTGTTTTTTCCTGCTGAGCCCCCCCGCCGTTTTGACTTTGTACCTTCCTGATCCAACCAATCATCTGAATCACCCCGAAATTTGGGCACAATTTTTACCTTTCTTCAAAATGCGTCGCCTCAAAAAACATTTTGAGGTATAAATTTTTTTATGATGAGTCGAACTTCATTTCCAAAAAACCAAATCAAAATTTTGCTTTTAGAAAATATTCATCCTCTTGCCCACGAAGCTTTTCATTCAGCAGGCTTTCAAGTCGAAGCCTTGAATGTAGCACTCAACTCGAGTCAATTAAAAGAAAAGATTCGTGACGTTCACGTCCTAGGTATCCGAAGCAAAACACATGTCACAGGGGAAATTCTGAATGAGGCTAAAAGACTATTGGCTATTGGGTGCTTTTGCATAGGCACCAATCAAGTGGAATTAGAAGCTGCAAAAAGGCGCGGAATTCCAGTATTTAATGCTCCGTTTGGAAATACTCGCAGTGTTGCAGAAATGACACTGGCTGAAATCATTTTATTAGCTCGACAACTAGGCCAAAGAAATATTGAAATGCATCAACGCATTTGGAAAAAAGTCTCCCAAAATTGTTTTGAAGTCAGAGGAAAAACTCTTGGAATTATTGGGTATGGACACATTGGATCGCAAGTTTCTACTCTTGCTGAATCCCTAGGAATGAGAGTGCTCTTTTTTGATATCATCTCCAAATTATCCTTAGGCAACGCTAAAGGATGTAATTCTTTAAACGACCTATTAAAAGAGAGCGATTTTGTGACTCTACATGTACCTCAAACACCTCAAACCGTAAAAATGATCGATACTCCCCAGTTTCAATCCATGAAGCAGGGCTCGTACCTCATCAATGCAAGCAGAGGTACCGTCATCGCTATTCCTGCTCTCTGCGACGCACTTCGCTCTGGAAAACTTGCCGGAGCAGCAATTGACGTATTTCCAGAAGAACCTGAAGGAAATAGCAAAGAATTTGTCACTGAACTGCAAGGACTTCCTAATGTGATCTTAACGCCCCATATTGGAGGCGCCACTGAAGAAGCTCAAGCAAATATTGGAACAGAGGTTCCAGCAGCACTGATCCATTTTGTAAACTCGGGATCCACTCTGGGAGTGTGCAATTTTCCACAAGTGGACTTACCTCTTTCAAAAGAAAGTCATCGGATTCTAAACGTTCATAAAAATATTCCTGGTGTGTTGAGCGAAATTAACCGGATAGTGGCAGAACTTGGAGCAAACGTTCAAGCTCAAACTCTGGCCACAGATTCAGATATTGGATACTTAGTTCTCGATACAGACCGTGCTTTATCTCAAGAAGTAAAAGCTGCCATCGAGGGATTAAAAACTTCTATTAAAACTAGAATCCTCTATTGAATTTCGAGTAAATTAACGTCTCGATCAAGCCCTGCAAAAACATTTTTTGCAATTTCTACATCTTTCGAAATGCGCCCCTCCTGAAGCTCTATTGAGAACGCATCAGCTTCTTTATCATAAGCTGGCGAATTGCGTCGAAAATAGCTTTGAACTGGTGATCGTATTTCCTCTCAAGTGCGTTCAATTTAGTAGCAAGATCTTTGTGTGACTCAAGAATTTGGCGCAGCTTAACGAAGGCTCTCACAATTGCGATATTGACAAGAATAGCTCGTTCACTGTTGAGAACACTGGCCATCATTGTCACTCCGTGCTCGGTGAACGCAAACAGAAGTGTCCGACGACCGCCACGGCCCTCCTTCTTTGGTATTCCAATTTGGAATGTCAGAGATTCCCACTCTTGGAGAGAGAGTTGAAACATAAAGTCTTCTGGAAACCTTGTACTGTTTCTCCTAACTACTAATTAAGTTGCTTTGTTGGAACGTCGTATAATTGGGCGAGGTCGCTATCTAGCATGACTCGATGACCACGGATGAAATAGATTCTCTCGCTGATCTCTTTCTGTGTCAGTGTTGGTTCCATGCGTGCTCCAATATAAGGCTTTTCTGAGGTTTCAAATTGAAAGCTCAAACATAATCAAACTTAAATCCTATTTGAATGCACTCAAAAATATCGCGATGTACAAAGAGAAACAAGAAAATAGCTTCATAATGATGATTTTATAGGAATTTATGTTTTTACTGGTTTACCGAGATTCAAGTCCGAACCCCGTTCTAACCGCAATCGTCAAACATCGCTCCTACAGCTAACCCAGACGGCAACTGCTAACTGAATGGCCGTACTGTTTAAACTGATCTGCCTGGTAAGAACCCAACTCCCGATCTCCCTGGGGATCCCCAGTATTTACATCCCGCCCAGAATTGGAACACCTTAAGAAAACTCCACGAGCATCCGGGATATTTCCCTTTCCCCAGAGGGATAAGTGCTCAGAAAGAAAAAGATTAACTACACAATAGATGAGGATCTAATAAAATCTCCTTGCTAAGCAACTAAGCGACCCAGCCAGTTCAATTTTACGCTCGGGACGAAAAATACATTCAAGCTGGTTGCGTCTTTTTCAATAGATTGAAGCTTATTTTGATAATGATTATACTGAAAAGGTTTGTAATCATAAGCACTCAGATACTGCACGATTGTATTGAGGTAGGGACCATTTTCAATCATCAGAATTGGATGAGACTTTTGAAGAGTGCGAGTCATTCCTTTTAATACGTTAAGTTCGGAAAGCTGGACATCCAGTTTAACAAAGTCCGGATTTAATCCATAGTCATCAAGAGTATTCAAATTAATCGTTGTTTCTTCAACTTCAAAATAGGATTGCCCGGTCAGCTCATAGATGCGTTTTTGCGTTGTCTGATCACTCAGAAGTCCTTCCCTCGAAAGAGTCGCTTCTTGCGAAAGAGGCACCCCCTGGACAACCGGTACATATAGCTTTTGAATCTCTTTTTTATCGCTTAATCCAACAATGTAGGATTTCAATTTTCCAAACCCAAAAAGAAATCCTATTATGCGAAGATCCGTTTTATGCAATATATTTGGTTCAAACGATATAATGGAATAATTTTTATTAAATATTCTAGAAGAAACTATAGATTGACCAGCGTTGGCACCAATATCAACGAATAGCCCATCTCGCCCATTAAAATTCGCGAGAAAACCAAATTCTAATTCGTGGGGTCGCTTTCTCCAATAAGAGAGGATGAGTCTTGCTGCACTGAGGAGAGACCAAAGCCGAAGATGATGAAGGATGACTCGGCACTTCCATTTCCACTTTATGTCTTGCACCATACTGGGACCGTAGCACAGCAGAACTTTAATCTCCAAGTTTCTAGGAAAGCAACCTCAATCAAAAATTTTTCCTGGATTCAATAATTTCTGAGGATCCAGCAGTCTCTTAAATCCTCGCATCAGCTCTAACTCTATTGAACTCCGAGAAAAAGGAAGTGCATCTTTTTTAAGAAGTCCGATACCATGTTCAGCCGAAATACTTCCCGCATACTTTTTTACCAATGTAAAAAGTTCGAAGTCTGTTTCATGACAAAGTTGAACAAACTCTTCTTGATTCATAGCGTTCGGTTTGAGAGTATTCACATGCAAATTTCCATCTCCAATATGTCCGAAAAGAAAAATCTCTAGCCCTGGATTTCTCGTCATAAAAAGGGAATACATCTCTTGAACAAAACTCCCTAACTGAGAAATAGAAATGGCAATATCATTTTTATGAACAAATCCGTGAAGAGAGAGTGACTCGCTAATACCTTCTCTAAAACTCCAAAGCTCTTTCGCTTCACGGGGAGACTGAGCCACAGTCCCATCCAATACAAACTCTTTTTCAAATACTGCTTCCAGCCAACGATCCCATGGTCCTTCCCCTTCGAGTCTCTCTATTTCCATCAGTACATACGCAGGATAAGATTTTTGAAAGGGGGACGTTAAACCTCTCGAAGAGGAAACCAATTCAAAACAATTTCTCGTCAAAAACTCAAAAGCCATGATCTGAAACCCAGACCTTCTCGCTTCTTGAAAAAGCCTCAAAACAGCATCAATATCTTCTAACGCGAAAAAAAATACCTCTAGATTTTTTGGTAAAGGAGCTAGTTTCAACGTAGCTTCGGTTACTACTCCCAGTGTGCCTTCACTTCCTATAAAAATTTGGCGCATATCTAGGCCTGTATTGTTTTTTTCAAGTGCGCCATTGAGCTCTAAAATATCTCCCTGCATCGTTACCACTTGAAGACCCAAAACCCATTGGCGCGTTAATCCGTACCGAATCACCTTGACTCCACCCGCATTCGTAGAAATATTACCTCCCACTTGGCTCGAGCCTTTCGAAGCAAAATCAATAGGCCAAGTCAGTAAATGAGGGAGACAATGAAGATGAACAGCTTCAGTAATGGCCCCTGCTTGAACCTTTACGGTAGAAGCAAGGGTATCTACCGGCTCCATTCGATTCATTCGATCCAAGCTCAACACAACCTCACCGTGGGCAGCTACAGCCCCCCCTGCAAGGCCCGTTCGTCCACCCGACGGAACCACTGCTATTCGCTCTTGGGAACAAAGTCGCAGAAAACGAGCAACCTCGTCGGTTGTCCTCGGAAACACAACTGCAGAAGGGCTAGGCAAAAATACCCGAGTCCAATCTCTCCCAAAATGCTCCAATTTTTCTGGAGATTGAGTCATAAAATCAGACGAAAATGCAGAGCAAACTTGATCGAGAAAACTAGTTTTCATCCGTGATATCCTAGCATAAAATAATCCAACACCTGATTTGAAAACCTCGTGTTATTTTTATCAATCCTGTGTACTCTTAAAAACTGAGATAGCTGGATAAAATATGCAAAAATTCCTTCGAAGTCGTCTTTTTTGGATTTCACAATGCGTTCTATTCTGTGGGTCAACTTTTTTAGCAATCCACTTTTATCCTAAAGCTTTTCCAGTCATTGACCTGGGAATAAAAATGGACCGCTCGGGTGCACTTCAATCAGCATACCAACTGGCACATAAATACCATTGGGGGCCAGAAGACTTCCGTCAGGCAGCCAGTTTTGATCTCGACAGCGAAACTCAAACCTTTGTTGAACTGACGAGCGGAGGAAGCGCAGCTTTTTCACAAATCGTCAAAGGAGATTTATACTCTCCCTACACATGGAGAGTCAGGCATTTTAGCGAAGGCAAAGCGAATGAAACCACCATTTATTTTACTCCACAAGGGAGTTTCTACGGATTCCATGAAACCTTGCCAGAAACGACGCCAGGAGCCGGACTTTCTGCCTCAGAAGCACTTCCCATTGCTGAAGCCTCTGCTAAAAAAGATTGGGGCATCAACCTCTCTCAGTTTCAACTCATTGAACAATCTCAAGAAGCCCATTTGAATCATCGCATAGACCATACATTCGTCTATGAACGCCCTAAAATTCAAATTGGTGAAGGCAAATATAGACTAAAATTAATAGTCAGTGGAAACCGACTCACTGCAATTCACTACTTTATAAAAATTCCAGACGCATTTCTTCGACACTATGCAGAAATGCGTTCTTCGAACAATACCATTTCCAGTATTTCAAGTGTAGCAATGGTAATTCTCTATTTTTTAGGGGGCTGTGGAATTGGAACTTTTTTTCTTGCTCGAAAACGTTGGCTCAATTGGAAAACACCCCTTCTCTTTGCTGCAATTGTCGCTGGATTTCAATTTTTAGAACAAATCAACCAACTCCCCCTCATTTGGATGAATTATGACACTGCTCTATCATCCACTGGTTTTCTGCTCAGAAATGCTTCCTCTTCCATCCTATTATTTTTAGCCGAGTTCGTAATGCTTTCGATCTCATTCATGGCAGCAGAAAGTCTGTCCAGAAAAGCATTTCCTAAACATCCCCAATTTTGGCATGTTTGGCATCTCAAAAATGCCAGTTCCATTGCAATCCTAGGTCGAACAGTCAGTGGCTATCTTAGTGTTGGATTTTTCTTTGCCTTTGTAGTGATGATTTATTGGTTCGGCACTTCCCAATTAGGCTGGTGGAGCCCCTCTGATTTGCTCTTTCAACCCGACGGATTAGCGACTTATTGCCCTTGGTTTACATCCATTGCATCTTCTTTACACGCTGGATTTTGGGAAGAATCCCTCTTCCGCGCAGTTCCCATCGCCTGTGCAGCCCTTTTAGGGGATCGATTCGGTCACCGTCGCAAATGGATTACGCTCGGTTTTTTAACACAAGCTTTAATTTTTGCAGCCGCACATGCTAACTATCCAGCACAACCGTCTTATGCTCGAGTCATTGAACTCATTATTCCATCGTTTGTGTTTGGCGGCTTTTACCTTTTTTTTGGACTTCTTCCTGGTATTATTCTTCACTTCACGTTTGACGTTATTTCGTTTTCGATTCCACTTTTTGTCGCAACTACCCCTAAAATTTGGATCGACCGATCCCTGATTATCTTACTAACGCTCACCCCCCTTTGGATTGTCATCATTGCACGCATGAGAACAGGAAAATGGTTAGAACTCAAGCCTCAAGAGCTCAATCAAGGCTGGCGCCCTGCCGCTTCTAAAAGTCAAAAGCAGATGAAACCCAAATCGATCCAATTTGTTCCATTAAACAGGGTTGTTTTTATGTCAATGGGGATAGCAAGTATTGCTTGTCTCGCAGCAGGAATATTTTTTAATCCTGTTAAAAACGAGACCCTCAAGCTAGAACTCAATCGGGAGCAAGCAATTCACCTCTCCAAAAAAGCCCTTTCCGATAGCGGAATCCACCTCTCCTCAAAATGGGAAATCCTCACAGCTATAGCAGGGACTCCTGATGAAGACGATCGTTTCATTTGGAAAAATGAAGGCTCCAAAACCTATCAAAATCTGATGGGCAATTATTTAATGCCACCCGCATGGCTCATTCGTTTTGTCAGGTTTGATACGACGGTAGAAGAAAGGGCAGAAGAATATCAGGTCTTTATTACCCAAAATGGAACTATTTACCGCATGCGTCATGAACTACCAGAATCCAGGGAAGGAGCAATACTCGAAGAAGCTCAAGCACAAAAAATTGCCTTAAATTCTATTCAAGATACTTACCATTTAGACCCAACGAGCTTAAAGGAAGTATCGAGCACAGCATCAAAATTACCCCATCGTAAAGATTGGGTTTTTATATTTTCCGACTTAACCATCCAGTTAAAATCAGGCGAAGCGCGTATTGGAGTAAAAATTGCCGGTAACCAAGCAGTTTTTTCAAAGCGTTTTATTTTTATTCCGGAAGAATGGTCCAGAAACGAA
>CAIYTD010000272.1 GCA_903928955.1 Oligoflexia bacterium
AAAATAATCAAAAACTTTTGGTACACTAAGACTTCTCAACTCAGTATTTACATACCCACCCCCAAGCAAAGTTCGAATTTGAGAAGAAATCTGTTTGATCTTTTTAGCCATTTTAAATGCACCATAAACATTACCAGGAAAGGGCACAGTAATACCTACAACATTAGGTTGATGCTTCTGTATGAGTTCTATTGTCAATTGATCTAAATAACGGTCAATTAAAGTTGCTGAAGTTTCAACTGCCTCTTGAAGCGGCCCAAAAAAAGGCGCACTTGCGGCAAGCTTCTCTCCATATCGAGAAATTTCAAATTTTGAATCTATTCCTTCTCGAATTACATCAGCAATATCATCTACAAATAAACTAACAAAATACTTAGCGCGATCTTGAATGCCGAGTGATCCGAAAGCCCAAGAAATAGGATCTCCATCTGCAGAGGAAACTCCCTCTTGGATAGCAGCAAATCGGGGACCTTCTGGTAAAAAATCACGACTCACAATCCGCATTGCTAAAGTAGGGTCATTCCCCTGAAGAAATCGAATAGCAGGATCAATTACTTGAATATAATATGAAATATTTTTTAGAAAAAAAAGAACACTTCTTGAATCTTGAGTATGCAAGTTTTTAGAATTTTTCTGAATTTCCTCGTAGATTTCAGTTAACCCTTTTTTGGAAAAAAGCTTCAACACGAGCTCGATGGCTGGATCAGCCTGAACTGCATTAAAACCACTCTGAAGTAAAAACCCAGTTAAATAAGCCGTAGCTGGATAAGGCGTATTGAGTTGGATCATCGGAGGGGTTAAGAACAGGATTTTCATTTCGCTGGATTAACATTTCTGACTACATTTGTATAGTATTTTGTCACCCTATTTAAATATGAATATTTCTTAGAATCAACTTATTTGCGGGAATACTAGTACTCTTTCGATCGATATGCGAAAAGCAGATTTATGAAACGCAAATGGAAAGCTATTTTCTATCCCAATCCAACCATCAAACGGATTCAACAACTTCAATCCGAAGTTCATGCTGAAGCTCACTACCTTGCAGGACGGCACTCGCGCTTGGGCGAATTGGCTCGCCTTCTCAGAATCTCGCTTGAATTTTTTAGAGGAATGGTCTCTCTTCATAAAATTGGACCTGCCATTACAGTATTCGGATCTGCCCGATTTAAGGAAGGGCATATCTATTATGATCTAGCTCAAAAAGTAGGCAAGGCACTCGCTTGTGAAGGCTACACCGTGATGACAGGAGGCGGTCCTGGTATTATGGAAGGTGCAAATCGAGGAGCAAAAGAAGCAGGTGGTAGAAGCGTAGGTTGCAATATCATTTTACCTAGCGAGCAAGCTCCAAACCCCTATTTAGATCAATACATCACATTTTATTATTTTTTTGTTCGAAAGGTCATGCTTGTAAAATACTCTTATGGCTTCGTGATTTTGCCAGGTGGATTAGGCACACTGGACGAAATGACTGAAGCTATTACACTGATTCAAACCGGGAAACTCTATGATTTCCCAGTAATCTTAATGGGAAAAGAATATTGGAAAGAATTTTATGATTGGATTCAAAACGTCTTAATCCAATCAGGAGCGGTCAAACCAGAAGATTTGAATTTCATCTATATGACTGATGATCCGCAAGAAATGACGCATATTATTCGAAATACCTTAGACAAATTAGGTCTCACCCTTACGCCCATTGTATCTCCATAAGACTAGAAAATTGCGGATTTCTCGAAAATTTCAAAAAAAACTGGTTGCAGTGTTTCAAAAAGGAACCTAAAACATTTCGTTAGGAGATTCATATGGCTAAGAGAAAAAATAAATACTCATTTGTGAACGAACTTTATGAAGGTGTATTGCAAACAGCAGAAGTAACTCAAAAAGGTCAGGTTCGAATCAAACGCTCGGATTTGAAAGCCCAAATAGAAAATGCATTTCTAAAGGGTGCTCAGACAGCAGCATCAGGCGAACGTGTACGTTTTCCTGTCATTGGTGCTCTCGTCAGAAAAGAAGTCAAAGCTCGCAAATCCGGAAAAGGAACCAACCCTTTTACAGGTGAACCCATGGAAATCAGAGCGCGACCCCCTACAAAAAAGCCCCGCTGGTCTTTTCCTCGTTCACTCAAAGAAACTTTTGGAAGCAAAAAAAATTGGTAACTTCAAGTACGCCAGCCTTTTTATGAAGAGTAGGAGTTTTGACTTTAAGCAAAACAAATAAAAAGCTATGTTTTCAGCATTAAATCAAAACCACTCTTTTCAAACTGAGTTTCCGTCTATTTTGAAGTTAAAACAGAGTATTTACTATGAAATTGCTTACTTATTTGAATCCTCATAAAAAAGAACGTGTTGGCCTTCTCGATGACAAAATAATCATTGACATAGAGGACGCTCTCCAATGGCTTGAGCCGAGCTGGAACAGACCGCTTCACATGCTATCGATCATCCAAGAATCTTCGGCCCTTTTGCCACTGCTTGAGAAAATTTTAACTGCAAAGCATGAAAATAAACTTCCTCCGTTCCTCCAGCAACCAGAGAATCACTATCAGCTTTTATCACCACTTCCTCAGCCTCTTTCCATGAGAGATGGCTATGCTTTTAGACAGCATGTAGAGGCAGCTCGACGCAACCGGGGCGTCCCCATGATTGCGGAATTTGATAACTTTCCTGTTTTTTATTTTACCAATCACCTTGCAGTAACAGGTCCAGGAAAAATACAGGTACAAAAGCTAGCCCTAGAGAAATTAGATTTTGAACTGGAAGTCGCCATTATTATCGGAAAAAAATGCAAAAACATTTCCGCTTCTGAAGCAGATAGCGTTATTTTTGGATACACAATCATGAATGATTGGTCCGCTCGAACTCTCCAAATGGAGGAAATGAAACTCAATTTAGGGCCTGCCAAGGGGAAAGACTTTGCTACTTCACTTGGACCTTATCTGATTACGCGAGAAAATCTAAAAACCTATGCTATTGCGGGTCCCCATGGAGAACGGCACAACCTCAAAATGAAAGCTTTTGTAAATGGAAAGCAATTATCTGAAGGCAATTTGAAAGACATGAGTTGGACCTTTGCTCAAATCATTGAACGAGCGAGCTATGGGGTCACGCTTTATCCAGGCGAGGTCATTGGCTCTGGTACAGTAGGAACTGGATGTCTACTCGAGCTCAATGGATCCCAAGTGACTGACAACTTATGGCTTCACCCCGGCGATCAAGTAGTACTCGAAGTAGATGAACTAGGACGGCTAGAAAACCAAATTGTGGCAGCCGATGGATAACCCTTACTCTCTCCGACTCTATCATTATTGGAGATCCTCAAGCAGCTGGAGAGTCAGATGGGCTTTACAATTAAAAGGAATTAAGTGCGACTACGTCCCTGTCAATCTCCTTTCAGATGAAACAGAAAATCCCGAATACCTTCGAAAAAACCCTCTCGGCTACGTTCCTGTCTTAGAAGTGATCGACGCCGAGTCACCGATTCGCTATTTAAGCGAATCTATTGCCATTATTGAATGGTTAGAAGAAACTTATCCTACTCATAGTCCTTCTCTTTTTTCCGGTGATTCTTTTCAAAAGGCCCGAATTCGCCAACTCGCTGAGATCATTAATTCTGGAACTCAACCTTTACAAAATCTGAATGTAAGTCTCTTCCATTCATCTCATTCTGAAGAACAGAAAAAATGGAATACTCACTGGATCCGCAGAGGAATGCAGGCTTTTGAAAAGCTTGTCCAAGAAACCTCACGACTCTACTCAGTGGGCGATACACTTACTCTTGCAGATCTTTTTCTCATCCCTCAATGCTATAATGCTCTCAGAAATGAAATTTCTTTAAGCGATTATCCAGTAATTGAAAAAATCTATCAAGCGGCTTTAAAAACAGAAAGCTGTCAAGATTCAGCGCCTGATCAATTTCAAATCTAGTGTGCGTTTACCAAAGGCTGACCCGGCTTTGCCTTAGGTTGGATCAAATAAAGAGGAATTAAACCGCAAGCAACAATAAACGCAATCACGTAGCAGAGGTGGCTAAAACTCAAAATAAAAACCTGATGCGAAACTCGCCTACTTAATTGGATCACAGATAAATTATGAGGAGACCACATTCCTACATCATTAGATAATTTCACAAGGGATAATGAAACACCTCCCTGTGAACTTTGATAAGCTGCAGGACTTAAAGGCGTGACATCAGAAATGAGATCATTATAGTTTTGAGCATTAAACCGAATGAGCAGAGTATCCAATGAAGCAATTCCAATGCTTCCTCCCATTTGCCTGAAAAAATTCTGCATACCTGCAACTTGACCCAGCTCTGGCCCTCGAAATGCACCCAGAACCATTTGATTAATCGGAATAAAAAGAAACGGCATTGCTAAACCACGAATAATGAGGGGAACTAAAATCTCGTGCACCCCAGCCTGAGTTGTTAGTCGTGTCATTGAAAGAATAGAGACTTCGCCCAAAAGAATTCCAATCAAAACCATCCACTTAGGATTCAATTTCTTCAGGAGCAAACCAACGGGAAACATAAGGACTCCGGTCACAATTGCACCCGGCATAAAAAGCTGTCCTGTTTGAGTCGCTGACATTTGAGGCATGATGTTGACTACAAAAATGGGAATTGCGAATGTAAGAGAATAAAGCATTACACCGAGGGCCAACATCAACATGGTACCAGATCTAAGAATATTAGACTTAAAAAGTCTTAAATTCATAATTGGATTCTGAATTTTTAGTTCCCAATAAATAAAAAATGAAATTCCAAATACTGCAAAAAATGTACAAGCTAAAATAATTTTTGATTCAAACCATCCATCAGACTCACCCCGTTCCAAAATATATTGAAAACAACCGACCCCTAAACAAAGAAATCCTAATCCCACCCAGTCTATTCCTGATTGAGTAGAACTCCCCTCACCCACCTTACTGGACGCATCTTGAACGTTCATCCATGACATTAGCGCCCCCAAAAGCCCTAATGGAATATTGATATTAAAAATAGAACGCCACCCAAAATGATCGGTTAAATATCCGCCCAAGGTGGGGCCAAGAGCTGGCCCTACCATTACGCTTAAACCAAAAATTGCCATTGCCATCCCCGCCTGCTCTGGAGGAAAGGACTCTTGGATAAGAGTCTGAGAAGTGGGCAACAAGGCACCTCCTGCTAAACCCTGAAGAATTCTAAAAAACACTAAACAAACAAGATTAGGCGCTAATCCACAAGCAAAGGAAGCAAAAGTAAAAAGTAAAATAGCTCCAGTAAAGTAATTACGGCGTCCGAGTCGAGTCCCCAACCATGCAGCAATAGGAAGCACAATGGAGTTAGCAATCATATAACCTGTTGTTACCCAACTAATTTCATCTAGAGTGGCGCCAATATTCCCCATCATAGTCGGTATCGCTACATTAACTATCGAAGAATCAATAATTTCAAGAAGCGATGCAATTGCTGCTGTAGCCACAATCGCAATAATTCGTGCGTTCATATTTCATCACCTCAGTGAATCTTTATTTTTACATCTGCCGATAGCCCCGCTTGTAGCTTGTCAATATCGTGATCCATTAAATTCAATAACTTGATTCGTACGGGTACCCTCTGAACAACCTTTGTGAAATTTCCCGTAGCATTGTCAGGCGGAAGTAAACTAAACGTCGCTCCAGTAGCTGGACTGATGCTCTCTACGACACCAGAAAAAGCCTTTTCCGAAATAGAATCTACTCTTACTTGAACAGTTTGATCTATAGAGACATGATTCATATCCGTCTCCTTCAAGTTTGCTACAATCCAGCGCACTTTGCCGCCCACAAATCCCATGAGCGGCTGACCTGACATTGCTAACATTCCCACTTCGAAAGACCTTCTCCCTACTTGCCCATCAACTAGAGCAATCACTCGGGTATAACTCAAATTTAAGCGGGCTTGTGCGACCTGTGCCGAGGAAGATTGTAATTTTCTTTGCAGTGAGTGGTACTGGGATTCTGCAACATCCAGTCGTTCAGGAGTTGAAGCGCCATGTTTGAGCAAATCTTTTGCTCGAAAATAGTTCGATTCTGCTCCTTTTAGCTGAGCAACTAAAGACTCTCTTTCAGACTCTGCCTGAGTCAAAGCATTTTGATAATCTTCAGGACTGATCTCCAACAAAACTTGTCCTGCTTTGACTTTCTGATTTTCTTGAACATTTGCTCGAACGATCACTCCTCCTACTTTCGCAGATAAAAGGGTGGATTGTGCCATCACCATCGCATTATCCGTAGTGACATACATTAGCGAATCATAGATAAAGTAACCAACTCCCAAAATCACTAACATCACCAATGCAGATAAAGTCTGCTTACGTTTAATTCCCATCTGTTCTATTTTCATAAAACTAAATATTCCTTCCTAAAACTAATTCTAAACGAATTTGAGCTTCAGAAGCATTTACTTGCGACGTAATTGCCCCCGCTCGAGCGCGAAACAAATCGAGTTCCGCATCCAAGGTTTCAGTACTAGTTCGACTTCCTGCACGTTCTTCCTCTCTTGCAAGCCGAACGCTTTCTTGAGAGCGCTGAATATCAAATTTTTTTGAAAGGTAATGATCCGTATTACTAAGATAACGTCGCTTCCAATATTCAAAATCATATGGAACAGCAATTTTCGCTATTTCTGCGTTTTTTTTCACAATAACTTCTTGCGCGCCTAATTGATTTGCGTCTGCAACGGAGACTCCTCCATCAAATAAATTCCATTTCAAAAAGAGTCCTACGTTATAAGCACTTTGAAAATTACCAGTATTGGAGACACCACTAGTAGCAAAATTGACCTGCTGCTGATCATATAAGAGATACTGACCGCCTAAAGAGATAACAGGAACAGCCCATAGCTTTTTAGCAGTTCGAAATCGGTTTGCAGCGTCGGTTCGTAGATCCAGAGCCTGAATGTCCTCTCGGACCGATAGGATGTCTTCTTCCTTTAAAGTTTTTACTCTTGCTTCATTCGGAATAGGTAAGACTCCTCGAATCGAACGAACATCTGCTTCTAACCCCATGAACTGAGTCAATTTCCTTCTTGCCAAAACAACGACGTCCTGAGAATCAATCGCATCTGCTTTTCCATCACTAAGTTGGACCTCCACTCTCAAAACATCATATTGAGTAGCAGAGCCTCCATTTTGTTGAGTCTTCACTTGATGCAAATGTTCTTCTAAAGTTCTTACATTCTCTTCTGCAACTGCATAGAGCTGCTCTGCAGCAAGAGCTTGGTGAAATGCAAGTTGGATTTCTTTTTTGAGCTGAAACTCTGCATATGACGCTTCTTTCCTCACAGCTTCTTCATTCAGTCCAGCAGCATTTAAATGAATAACATTCGCTAACCCATCAAAAAGGGGAATAGAAATATCAGCAGACAAGGTGGTTATTGGGTAAAAACCGGGAAAATTTCCCATAGTAGAAATAATGGAGATAGAGTACTGAGTGGCTAGATAATGCGTTCCAGAAACAGAAAGCTTTGGAAGAAATCCTAAACCCAAGATTTCCGATCGTTTCCAAGCAGCTTCCTCAACTTGGGCTTTTGACTTTTGAATTTGAGGCGATCGCAAGAGTCCCTCCTCAATCGCGCTCTCGAGTGTCAGAAGAGATTTAGCTTGAACGCATGGAGTCATTTTTAAAAAAACCAAAATGAATAAAGCGATCATCCTTTACACCCCTTTTTCCTTCTGTGATCTCTCACACCTGGCTCTCATAGACACTATCCAATTTTTTTGTATTCAACTATTCTTACCTGAGAGGTGAATCAAGATGAAAAAAACCTGGCTGAATGTTTCTCTTTTTTTTATAATAATAGAAATAGTTCTGCATCCTCCCCTTCTTATTGCTAATCTATTGATCATTTCAAAAACACTCTACCAATCCCCCTGGGAGTGGGTAGATGAACTAGGTCAAAAGATCTCCCTTTCTCAATTTAAAGGCAAGCCTCTTGTCATCACTATGACGTATACTTCCTGCAGAATGAGTTGCCCCCTCACAATGAGAAAGCTCCAAGAAGTCAGAAGAGATTTAGAAAAAAAATCTATTCAAGCCGAATTTGTAATGGTTACTTTAGATCCCAGACTAGATACTTATCAAAGACTTGCCCAATATAAAAAAAGTTGGAATCTCCCAAAAAAATCGTGGCACTTCTTAACGGGAGAGAAATCAACCATTCTAGACTTAAGTCGATTCTTAGGAATTCGATTTCAAGAAGAAGCTGATGGACACATCAACCATGATAATAAAATCATTATTATCGATCAAGAAGGAAAAATTAAAAATACAATCGTAGGCTGGGACAATGATATTTCAGAGGTAATCTCCTCTTCTCAAAAATAACTCATTTATCAGACTATTTTTGAAGAAGTACCTTAGCATTTCCTAACTTAGTGCCTTTAGGAACTACGCCGACTGCGCCTGGCATATTACATACTTTTTCTACAACTTCATCGGCAGTATCTCCCAAAGGAGGCTGAGAATGAATAACGTTATTAAAAACCTTCGTTAGCCAAAACTTCTTAGCTTGAATTCCAGTCATCCCCATATATTCCTTAGCCACACCATCAGCATCAGGGGCATCAGGGCTAAATCCAATAATTTTGACCTCTGAGTGATCATTCCAAAGCAATTCATTGGTCAAAAACATTTGCTTTGCCTTGTCTTTCGATATCTCTGTCTGCTTGACACCCGGATGTGCAATGATCTGATATTCTTCGGCTAATGCACTTTTAAAATTTCCAAATGAAAGTAGAGAAATCCAAAACCCAACTCCAAAAATTAAGCTTTTCTTCATATTTTTCTCACAATTTTTTTTGGATGATTTTCTTACCATGCAAGTGACCAATTAACCTGAATGCTCTGGTTTGTTAAACTTGTCGGTGGATTTTGATTTGAAAAGTTAGAGATAAAAACAGGAGCTCCTGAACTAACAAAAGTATATTCGGCTTTCAGAGCGCTTATTGAAGAAAGCTCATAACGTGTACCCAAAACATAATTGCGTGTAGTTGCAGGTAAACCTTGAACTGTAGGACTACCAGAATTTAAATAAACATCATTAGTACTGGTAGCATTGATTTCATAACGCACATAAGGAGTAAAAAGCCCAAAATGAAGACCCAACTGAGCGTACATCAAGTCTATATGGGTCTGAGTACTCCCATCTGCATTTTGATTCACAATATTCCACGAATCTGTTCCGCCCACATAACTATGGTACATATGATGGTATTCACTGAGCCATTCTATACTAGGAGAATTGTAGATAAAATGGAAACCGGCAATATATTCCGTCCCTTTGGGCCCTGAGCTAGCTGTGTTTGTTGAATCACCATCCAAAGCGTATCCACCTGGCAGGTCACTTCTCCAAAAATTAGCCCCTACTCGAATTCCATTACTCAATTCATAAAAAACAACTCCGCTAACTGATTTGGACTTATTATAAGAGAAAAAAGAGGTAGGAGGATCTTTTCGAGGACCCCGACCATTGCCAATATTGAAAATATAGCCAAAATTACCTGACCCCACTAAGCCATTTCCTCGGATCTCAATCCCTGTATTATGAACAGGCAGAAGTCCACCCGCATCTTCAAATCTCTCCATAACAGGACGAGTAGCTGAGGTGGCTAGATAGCTACCATGGTGGTATGTATCATTCCAGTAACCCAATGCAGTATGAAATCGACCCACTGCAACTTTAAACCAAGGACTGACTTGATATTGAACGAAAGTACGCTCCAAATCAACCCCAACGCCATTAAAGGAAGGCTGAAAGTTAATTTCAGCTGTGTACGAAACTCGCTTATCTAACTGCCCAGATACAAAAATATCTAGATCACGAATCTGAAAATAATTAGCAGAATTTGTTGCATCATAGACATAAGAAAAATCGGTAAATCCTCTAAATGGAACGTCTGCAGAAGCTGAAATCTCAAAAAACATCAAGCAAATAGCAGCCAAAGTGATAAACCATTCGTAAATGATTATTCTTACATTTAAAGATGATTTCAATTTAACGCTCCCCCTGCATGAATATAAAATTAAAATTCAATATAATCTATTAATGCTCTTTCAGAGTACAGCATCAGTCAATGCCTTTTTATTTTTTTAAAATTATTAAAGTTTTAGAAACGACTTCCGAAACGTAAGGTAACGTTATGTCAAAATTGGATGCCAATTTTTTTAAACCTTTTGTGGATGGAACACTGAAAACTCTAAAAATTCAGTGTCAAATGAATGCAGAAGCCGAGAAACCTTTTATTAAGGGGAGTCAATCTCAATCCCAGTTTGATCTGGCTGCAATCATCGGGATCACCAGCGAATCTTTTAGCGGCTCCATTACGCTATGCTTTCCTGAAAGACTGTTTCTGGCCTTAATGAGTAATATGATTGGAGAAACTTACACTACCATTACTGACGAACTTCAAAGTGGAGCAGGCGAACTTCTCAATATTATTTTCGGTACCGCAAAAGTCGTCCTCAATCAGCAAGGATATACCCTTCAAAAGGCTCTTCCGACAGTCATCCGAGGCGCCAATCTACAATCGAGTCATTCGGGAACAAACCCTGTAATCGTATTACCCTTTAAAACAGAATTTGGAGACTTTATCATGGAGATTTCAACAGAAAATGGGCCATTAGGGTAAAGAGTCCAGGCTTTCAGTCACCCAGACTCTTGCACCTGTTAGGCTCGTTCTTGTACTACTTGTCGAATTATTTCAACAATTCGAGGAAGCTGAGGGACACTTGCCATTTCAAGGGGATCGGCAAGTCCAATTCCTGGAATAAATTCGCCCGCTAATAATCTGGGACGCGCTTCTAATGAATAGAAAAGTTCTTCATCCTCCACCGTCCGCCGAATCAGATGTTCGCCAAAATTAGTGACCTCAGTATCTTCATTGACGTAGATAACTCTTTTTGTTTTTCGAATCGATTCTGACACATGATTCCAATCATAAGGCCAAAGAGTTCTTAAATCGATCACTTCAACAGAAATACCCTCCCCTTTTAAAAGATCTGCAGCTTGTGCACAAAGGGGAAGAGTGCGTCCATAGCTCACAACAGTGACGTGCTCTCCTTGACGAACGGTTTGAGCTACGCCTATTTCAACTGTATAATCTGTTAATCCTTCCGGCCAACGCGGTGACCACTGAGTGCGATTACCCAAGGGAGCATCAATCATTTCTTTCAGTTGCTTTTCACCCTCAGGGGTTAAGGGCGGTTCTCCCGGAATTCTCTCCTGACTTCTCACTCTCATCAAAGCTTTCGGCTTCAAATACATAGTGGGATTAGGTTCTTTGAGACAGGCGAGCATTAAGCCATAAGCATCCAGAGCATTCGAAGGCATGACAATCTTCCAACCTGGAATATGAGTCATTGTCGCATCGAATGAATGAGAGTGATAAATAGAACCTCGGATTCCACTTCCGACCGGGGTCATCACAGTCATGGGCAAATTCCAATCACCCAAAGACGACCAAGATTGCATCCCTGCTAATTTAAGTAAATCAATCGTGTTATAAATATAATCACAAAACTGGATTTCAGCGACACAACGGCTTCCTGCTAACCCCAATCCTATTGCTGCTCCAATAATTCCTCTTTCATCTAAAGGAGAATTCCAACTTGTTTTCAGCCCCTGAGTAGCAGTAAAAACCCCACCTAATGGAGGTCCCACATCTTCTCCAAAAACATCCTTCAAACCTAAATGAGCTTCTCCATAGTGAAGGGCCATCCGAATAGCCTGAACCATAGTTGCCATTACCAATACCTGCCCTTCTGTTTGCTATAAGTAAAATCGTAAATAGTAGAAGCATCAGGTAAAGGCTCCTGCTTGACTCTTTGAGACATTTCTAGCATTTCCGCGTTCAACTTTTCCTTCGATTCAGATATTTCCTTTTGACTCATGATTCCGGCTGCTTTCAACTGGGACTCAAAGAGTGCAAGTGAATCCTCTTCATCAGTGACAAAGTTACATCCAGTAGCTGAACTATGACCATAAAGCCGAGAAACTCGAGCTTCCAGTAAAAAAGGCTTTCGTTCCGTACGAACATACTGCATCGCCTCTTGAATCGAAAGGTAGGCTTCCTCTACATCATTTCCATTAATCGTTTGCGAACGAATTCCAAAAGCTTGACCCCGATCAGATATTTTTTTATCACCATGTTGAGTCGCAGCGGGAGTTGAAATTCCCCATTGATTATTTGTTACAATGATCAAAAGAGGAAGTTCTGCGCCCGGCCGAGAAGACCAAATTAAACAAGAAGCGAAATCACCCTCTGCTGTGCCAGCATCACCTCCATTTACGATAGTAATCCCTGTTCCACCCTTACGCCGTTGAGCAATAGCGCTTCCAATTGCAGTAGAATATTGAGTCTCAATCGTCGAAGAAATCGGAACTACATTCCATTCTCTCTTTGAAAAGTGATTAGAAAAATTTCTTCCCCCCGAGTAAGGGTCTGTAGCTGTATTCTTCATTTGCCTCAGGGCGCCCAGTGGATGCAGCCCCATCGCCGACAGAATGGCACCTGAGCGGTAGTGTAAATGCAAATAGTCGTAATCTAAACCCTGCCCTTTCTTGACTTGTAAACCCAGGGAAACATTAAAGGCTTCTTCACCTGGACCACCAATCCAGAAATACCCGTCTGATTGCTTATACATGCGTATCAAACGCTCCTCGAGCACACGCGCCTGAACCATATGATTGTGAATTTGGACAAGGAGCTGAGGCTCAAGTCTAAACTTGCTTTTTTTCAAGGATCGTTCCTCCATTTATTTCGGGTACACTACCGCAATCGGGATTCATGCTCAAGAAAGCAATTCGTATGCGATGGAGTTAGAAGTGTTTCCAAACAGAAGCAGACCCCGACACAAAGGCCATTAAGGCTAAAAAAGTAAGAAGAGCTTCATAGGCTTTATTTTTCATGGCGAGGGAAATAGAAAAAAAATGATGAGATTTTTCTGGATTAACTCCCATTAAAAGACTTTTGGGGGCTCGAAAAAATGGTGGCCAAACTCGGGGGAAAAACCGAGATACCAGCTGACAGTATTGCGAATAAGGTTCTCCGAAAATTCTGCGGAGCTTTAATTCCTCATCTAAAATGATAAAATGATAAATTCCAGCAAATAGTACAGTTGCAACAGCCAGCAAAATCCAATTCTCAATTGCCCATGCCGTGCCCAAAGCCATCCAGTAAGTTCCCAGATAAAGAGGATTCCTCACATAAGAATAAGGTCCACCCACAGCTGGACGAGTATCTTTTCTTAAATATCCACTTGCCCAAAATCGTAGGAGCGCACCCAATAAACACAACATAACCCCTGGCAACGCAGGATATTCACGCGCTGAAAACCCTAAAAAAAACGCAAATATCCAAGCAAGGGTAATACGTGTTTTACCTTGAATAAAACCCCGATACCAATTCAAGTTTTCTCCGACTGCTGTGATACCATTCATATCTTCTATTTGTCGCACATCCACTCCTGGCAATTCAAATCATTTCGAATCCTATCCCGATCGATAACTGAAGTTCCCGAACAGGGGCTAACTCTAATCCTAAACTCGACAAAGAAGTGATACCACTTGGATTCAAAATATTTGTCAATCCATAATTATACCTTCCCTCAATGAGGACTAAGGTAGATGCACTGATTCTTGTTTTTCCGGAAAGCAGAAAAGTTAATCCATAGTCGGAATTCAATACAGAACCCCATTCTCTAGAAGTGGCCTGTCCATTGGAATCGACATGACGATGAATCAAGGTTTTTATGGGAATAGCATAATATCCACCTAATCCCACTGAAAGCAAATGACTCCATAAAGCCGAATAATTTAAGGAAGGAGAAATTTTTACCCAATTCGTTGTAATCTCCTCAGAGTGCATAAATCGATTCAGCAAATTACCCTCTGCCTCCAAGGAAAGAAAATCACCCCAAACCGGAAAATGGGCCCTTCCTCCCTCTAAACCTACCATTTTTTCAATAAGAATCTCATCGCTCACTGCAAGCGAAGCAAGACTTTTAACGGCTGACTGAGCTCCTTTTGCATGAATAAAAAGGAAAAGACATGCATAAAAAAGTTTTTTTTTAAAAAGGGGGAGCATCCCTACTTATTAACTCAACTTCTCGCTCTATTCTATTTATTTTTGGATGGATCCAAACTAGTCGCTATTGCAAATTTCTGAGCGCCTGCTTTGCGCGCATGATCCATTACTTCCATTGCTGCACCTAAAAAAGCTTGCCGATCTCCCTCTAAAATCACCAGCTTAGATTGAGTCTTTAAAAAGGATTGCTTCAAGACTTTCTCTAGTAGGCCATAATCTCCGCTGGCAATCTCTTTCTGATTCACCTGAAGACGCCCACCTGGGAGAAGCGTAACGATGACTCCTTCCGGTTGAGACTGTGAAGCGGTTTCGCTTGCCCGAGGTAAATCCACATTCACTCCCGACTGAGACATTGCCGAACTCGTCACCATAAAGATGATTAAAAGAACCAGAAAGATATCCGTCAATGGTGTAAAATTGATTTCCGCTATAATAGGAGCATCATCGTCAGACTCACTACGCCGTAACCTCTTAAGAGCCATTTTTTGTATCTTTCGATGCGTTCGATTCTGCCGCCAAAACTTCAAGAGCTAAAATTTCACTTAATTCCTCAATCTGCAACCGGATGGTCAGCACTAAATCACTCCACCGAGTTTGGAAAGCATTAAAAGCCATCACCGCAACCACAGCAACAATAATACCTGCTGCCGTAGCGACTAAGGCTTGAGAAATTCCTGCTGCCACTACGGCAAATCCACCTAATCCGCTTTTAGCCATCTCCTGAAAGGAATCTAAAATACCTACTACCGTTCCAAAAAGACCAATAAACGGAGCTGAACTTCCTATAGTGCCCAAAATCCATAGATTTTGTCTCAGCTCCCAATTCAGAAGCTGCCTTTTTCTGTCTAACGCTTCTAGCCAATGGGCACGCAATCGAACATCCCTAGAGCTCAAGCGTTCGAAAGCAACCATTAAAAGTCTCGCAGTAGGAAGGCCAGGATTTCTATGACAAAGCCCTCGCACAGCATCTAAATCATTATTAAGAAGTGTATGCATTGCCTCCAAATGAAAAGATTTCAAAGATTGTCCCAGACGACGGTAATTCCAAAGGCGCTCAAAAATAACTGCCCACACCAAAAGCGAACAAATCACTAACGGATACATAGTGAAGCCACCGCTGATCACCAAATGCCAAATATTTTGATTTGTCATGACGGATGTCGACATATTTCTTGCAACCCTAGCGAGCCATTTCTACTCTGTCAATCAGGCGGATACAGAAATGCAAATTTTGAGAATCCATTCTTGGTTGACCCCCAGTATCATTTTTTTTTGGATCGTCGGCTGCTATTCTCACACCCCTTCTTTCCTAGAGACTCGTCCTCTATCCTTTGAATCTGAAAAAATCAATGAAATGACTTTGGTAAAATCGAGCCCAGAGCAAGCAGAAGAATGGTGGATAACCTTTCAGAAAAATAGAAACGTATGGCAAATTGTATCACTTTCCCAACGTCCTAGTCCTTTAGATCTTCTTGCAGATGATATTTTCATTCGGCATCTCCTAGATGCTCTCAAAACAATCAAAATCCATGCTGTTGCACCCCATGGGCCCTTAGAATCCTTTAGACTCAATCCCCCTCTCTTTGCAATTCGTATAAAAACAGAAAAAAATGCTTTAGATTTGCAAGTCGGGTCTCTTCTCCATCAAAATCAGAAGCGCTACATCTCTCTCGATGGAAAAATAGTCTATATTGCGAGCGGCACTGGACTCGAACTTTTAGAAATGATTCATTCGATTCATTTTCTACGAAAAAAAAACTGGAGTCTTTTTATAGCAGACGATGTGGATGAAATGGAACTCACCTACCCTTCTCAACCCCAAAAACCTAAACTCTATGCCCAAAGAGAAGGCGATCAGTGGACCGATCAAAGGCATCAAGTTGTTCCTCGCGACTTCAACAGAATTCTGAATCACATTACACAAGTCCAAGCGGATCAATTGATAGACAACTCCATTCAAGCAGATGAACTTCGAAAATTTATCCACTCGAGCAGCAACTTAGATGTTAAATTAACCAACCGACAAGGAAAAGTTTCCCATTTAGAAATCAAAAAAAGGGGCGCATTTTTTTATGGAATCAGCTCCGATCGACCGCTTTCTATTTTTGTTTTCAACTTAAAAACAGGCCATTCCCTGATTGAATAGAAAGCGCTATCATAACGCATATGTCATCCAAAAAAATCACAATGAACACGATCATCTTCGACCTAGACGGTACACTCATTGATACTGAGCCTTCCGCTGCTCAAACTCTTCGAGACTGTTTTTCAGAATGGCAAGTCACTTTAGACCCTCAAGATGCCGAGCATATTACAGGTCGCACCTGGGAAAGTGCGTATCAGTTTCTATTTAAAAAATATGAAATCCCGGTTTCAAAAGCGGAAGCTAAAAAAAAGATGATCAGTCACTACCGCAAAATCATCCAACAAAATCTCACCATTGTTCCTGGCAGTGTGGATGCCATTCGTTCGTTAGCAGAATATTACCCCCTGGGACTAGTTTCAGGTTCTGGGCGCTCAGAAATTCTATGGGCACTAGATCAGCTCAAAGTACGAAATCATTTTAAAATCATTTTAGGAGCAGAGGATTACCCCCAAAGCAAGCCTCAACCCGACGGCTACTTAAAAGCCATTCAATTGATGCATGCAGAATCAGCCTCCTGTCTCGTTTTTGAAGACTCCACTGCTGGAATCGCTTCAGCTCGGGCAGCAGGAATGTGGGTCATTGCAATTACTTCCACTAATCATTTTAATCAGGATTTATCTCGAGCCCACCTCAAAATCAAAGATCTATCGCTAGTCAATCCTACCTGGATCAAAAATCTTTCATTCGGCAATTCTATCGACTGAAAAGAAAACCTGTGACATAGGGTGGTTTTATGGAGATTCAAATGAAAAATACATTAATCTTAAGTTTCACAATTCCACTCTTAGTCATTGCACAAGGCTGTACAAAAAAGGAAAGTATGCCAGAAACAAGCGTTAAACCAGCGAACTTATCGAATGTTATTACTCCACCTGGTACAGGAAGCGAACTCAAAAAAGAAGACCTCATGGTTGGAAACGGTGCAGAAGCAATTGCTGGAAAAACGGTGAGTGTTCATTACACCGGTTGGCTCACAGACGGGAAAAAATTTGACTCTTCTAAAGACCGTGGGCAACCTTTTGAATTTAAAATCGGAAGTGGTCAAGTCATTCAGGGTTGGGATCAAGGGATTGCAGGAATGAAGGTGGGCGGAAAAAGAAAACTCATCATTCCCCCACAACTCGGGTACGGAGACCATGGGGCAGGGGGAGTTATTCCACCACAATCTACTCTCATCTTTGAGGTGGAACTCCTTGCAGTCCAATAAAAAAGAAACTTAAAATGAAACTCAATCGAGATTTTGAGTGAGTCAAACAAAACTCAAAAAAGTAGTGATAAAAATGGGAGGAGAAGAAAAACTGAGAATCATTCTTCGTGATTTCTATAAGAGAATGTCCCAAGATATTCTCATTGGTTTCTTTTTCTCCCATTTAGACACAAATCAAATCGCTGATTCTCAGGCAAAATTCATTCTATTTGCTATGGGAGAAAGCCATTCGTACACCGGAAAAACGCCCACTTCCGCTCACCTAGAACTTCCCCCTATTTTAGACGGACACTTTAATCGACGCATCGTTATCCTTGAGCAAACGCTCAAAGATTATCAATTAGATCGAATAGACAGGGACACTTGGATCGAGTTTGAAAATGCTTTTCGTAAAATTATTGTAAAAGACTGAAATGTGAAAATGCGCCTCGGAGATACAATCAACCGAGGCGCAAGAAATTTACCAATTCTTTTTATTAGCAAAAGTTTCCTTCAAAGTACGAGGAAAAGACCAGCGCGGCTTTTTGGAAGCAGGCCGAGCCTTGATTTCCATAGGCTCGCCTGTAAAAGGGTTCGTTCCCTTTCCAGATTTTCGAGCTTTCACTTCCTTACGAATCAAAGAACCAATGACAGGAAAGCGAATGCGCTCTCCTGAAGCAGCTCTTTTTGCACCCTCTGTAAAAGTACTCTCAATCAGCTTCTTGAGCTCCGTTCGTTTAATACGAATTTCACCCTTACGAGTCACCTCAGCACTTTGAAGCAAGCCTTCGTGAATTTGATTCAGAACGCTAAACTTTATTTTCTTTTTTATTGCCATGTTCTTTAAACCTCTTGAATGGACGAATCTAACTGAAGAAAAATAGAACAACAAGAAAAAGCTGACTCATCACCCTTTTTTCATCGACATTGCAAGTTCTTTAATTTTAGTGAGTATCTCAATACAGCCTAAAACCTTCTTAAACTGGTTTGATTTGTATTTTTCTCGTACTTCACCTAAAAAAACACTGGCATTAAAATCAGCTCCTGCTCGAATTGTGTACTGAGTAAGGTCATGAGCAATAATAAATACTACTGCAAGCGGGGCAATATATTGATGACTTAAACTCCTTGGAAATCCTTTTCCATCCGCCTTCTCGTGATGCTGCCTAATAATAGTATCTACATCTGCAGGTACTTCTGTCATCCGCTTTGCTAATTCGGCCGCTTCAACAGGATGATTTTTAAATTGTTTTATTTCTTCCGCAGTAAATTTAGTTTCATAGCGTTCCAATTCATCCAACGAGGTCAATTGAGCCAAATCATGATTATTTAAAGTTATATCATGTAAAAAAGCAGCCAAACTCAACTTAGTAAAAGTAGTATCTGATCCCCATTGAAGCTGTCCAGCGATGGCACATGAGAAATAAGCACAAAGTGTACTATGACTCGAAATATATTGACCTTCTGTGGCTTTCAGTTTTTTTAGAATATCAGCTAAATCAGGATCTTTCCCCATAGATTTCACAGTCAGTTGAACTTGAGTTCGAGTAATTTCTTGAACTTCTTTTGAAAAGCCGACTTTTCTTATAAGTTCCTGTACCGTTTCCTGCACAGACATATTGAGGAGACTCATATCTTCAATATTTAAGCGATCCGATTTGAAAATTTTATCTAATTCCACTTTATACTTCTGCGCAAACTCTTGACACTGTTCTTGACGAATATAAAGATAATTAACACCTTTTTTAATCGAATATTTTTCTAAGTCATTTAAATCAAATACATCGCCTTTTCGAAACAGTTTGACAAATTTACTCTCTGACAATCGAATATAAATATCCCCATTTAATGGACCTACCGACAGAAGGAGCTTTGCTGCAATTCGAACCTGACCTGGACTATCCTTCAGATCTACTGAATTTGACTTCAAAATTCCCTGATCAATGAGACTTTGAATCGCATGCGTCATGCTTTCCATAAATGTAGTCCGCTCAATCAATCCTACTACTCTCGCAGGGGATGGGACTCCTTTCACTCCCCCACCTGAAACACAGAGAAGAACCGCGACTCCAGGGGCTTGAGCCATAAACTCCTCTAGCTCCCCTGAAACTCCCTGCTTTAAATCAACAATAATCAGATCCAGTAAAGACTGAGAATTCTGAACTACCTTTAAGCCTTCAGAAATCATCGGAACAGTCTGTACCTGAGCACTGAATGTGCTCTCGATTAAAAAACGTACCTGATCGCTCAAATCGATTCGATCTTGCAGTAATAGAACTTGCATAAAAATCAACTCCCCTGGATCCATTTATCAAACACGCCGTAAAACTCCTGATCCGTTAACGGCCGAGATATAAGGCGTTAACAGCGTAGCTGTCAGGTTATATTTTTCTTCCATTCGATCTTTGAAATTCAGATATACGGTTCCAAGGGAAAAAATCATCTTTCCTTGGGTAAAACCTGTAAAGTAAAGTATCAAAACTTTGAGACTGTGAAAGTCTAATCTGTTTGAGAATAGATGCTAAAAGACTGCTCAGGCGTAAAAGAGAAGACTGGAGTCCAAAATTAAGCCCATCTCTCGGAGATCCTGGCAAACGTCTGTGGGTAATGGCCATGATCGTGTAACTCCTAAAAAGTTGTTTAGGAGCCTTTCGGGTGTGAAAGGCCCTCACGGGGAATCTCCTTCGTTTACAGGAGGGAAGACATCAAACAAAATCGCCCCGCTTGATTTTTTCAACTATGATCTTTTCTGGCATAGTAGGGTCTCTAGGATTGACTGTAAAAAAAGCCTGCTGCTCACAACGGCGCTTATTTTCAAGGAGCCATTTTAAAATTTGATTGAGGCCCTTATTGCGTTTATCTTGAAAAAAAGGATCATTTTTTAAAGCATCTTGAGCTTTTTTTAATGCTCTCACTTCCTGTGCATCATTTTCTTTGACAGGATAATCGTTTAAATCATATTTTTTAATATCCTCCGGCAGAACGCCTAAAAATCGAACATCTGGGGCAGAATAGTCCGAATTCCTAATAAGACTTGCAGCAGAACCAGCTTTAAGAGTGCGGAAAATATTTTGCATAGTATATGCGTCTAGATCTCCAAAGAAATAAAGAGGGACGCCCAATTGATCTTGAATCAACTTACACCAACCTCGCACTGCATTAGAAGGAACCCCCTGTGCACCCATTAAAATACTAGCATGACGCTTTGTAAAACCATTTGCAACCAAGGTATTAGCAGTACCTTCAGATTCAACAATCAAGCAGAAATCTATCTTTTTATTCATACTGAGTTTTAAATTCTGAGGCCGATTTTTAGGTTGAAAAGGAGTGGTTCCCAATTTAGAAAGATCTACAATAGCTTGATCTCCATCAGGAAGGGACTCCGTCACAATAAGCTGCTGAGAATAAGTTTGACCCCCTCGATCATTGGCATAACAATTCAGCTCTTCACGATAACATTCGAGCATCTCACAAATAAAATCAATAATTTCATCTGACTCATCCTGGTCCCCAAAGTCTAATGGTTTCAGCATCGCATTATGCTTAATTTCACCTTTACTAATATAATAAAGTTCACGCTTTGTATTGACAGCGCCTGTATCAATATTTCTCAATAGAACTTCTAACATGAAAATAGCTCGAGACATTTTTTTAACAGAGCTGACATTGAGCTCAGTAGCGACTTTTTTTGAGCCAGGAGTCAGGTAACCTACTTTATGATTATAATTTGCATTATCTAAAGAACATTTAGTCGCATAAAGGACAGGCCTCTTCGCTCTTTCCAAGTCTGCTAATAATCGACTACAGAGTTCCTTGCTGACAGCGGGTATAGATTGATCTGAACTGGGCATTAAACACTACCTTCCAACGCTTTATTTGCGGCAATTAATTTTTTTTGAGCTTCATCGAGTTCTATTTTTGTCACATGAGCATCTTTACCAAGGATTTTTACAAGGCCTTCTTCTGCTTTTTTCTTGCGTGCAGCCGAAGCTTGGCTAATCCGGCACAATCCTTCCACTAAAATCGGGCAAAATTGCTCTATATGCCGAATTTTTTCTTCTAGTTCATTTGCTTTGGCTTCCCGTCGAATATGTTTAGAAAGTTTTTGCCCCGCTTGAATCAAGGCGCGCCGAATTTCTTCGACAAGCTCATCGGAAGCATCCACTGTTTCTTTGGAAGCATTCTTAAATTTAATAAAAGGAGAAACAACACTGACAGCTATAATATAAGGACCTTGAGGCACTGAATTCTTTGGCTGGGCAAGGCCATAAGAACGCCAATTCACTGATTCAATAGCATGAACAATGGCACAAGCAGCTTTATCAAATTGAAGTGGAACGCGGTTCGCAAAACGTAAAATTTGAACCGCTGATTCAGACTCTACTGATTTATCTAAAAGCCGAGCTACAGCTACTTCTACTTGAACAGGCTTAAAATCACAAATAGCAGGCTTACGAGACACAACTGCAAAAAAATCAACCGCCCCCAGGCGCTTAATACTTTTGGCAAAACCATCTTCACCTATTGACAAAACCGACTTAGTAGAGGGAGCCATGAGTTTTAAGTTTTGTAAAGCTATAAAAAGCTC
>CAIYTD010000273.1 GCA_903928955.1 Oligoflexia bacterium
GAGAAGCTTAAATATCCAGTGGCACTGCCATTCACAGGATCAATACCCATGTCGTACTCGAGTTGATTCGAACGCTCTTTTTCTGGAATATAGCTATCGTCATTATATTTATTAATCGATTTCAGTAATGCATGATTACTTTCTAATAAATTATTTTGAGCAGCTAATTTGAATGGGATTGACCCAACTAGGGCACCTAAGGCCCACCATCTTGTTCCTGATGAAGAATCAATTCCTCCAACAATCGCAGTAATAAAACCTGCCCCTGCTAGAATAATGGAAATAGAAGAGTACGTATTGTGCCTACCCAGATAGTCTTCTGATTCAGAGAGCAATTTGAGCGCATCCGGATTTTCCTTCATTTCTACTTTCAACCCATCGTAGAGCTCCTTACTATTGACCTCTAACAAAGCCTTCCCGTTGGTAACATAAAGAGGGGTTAAGTCGTTTTCATTTCTATGAAAAAATAATCTAGCTTTTTTCGACTCTCCAGGGGACGCAAAAGCAAAGTTGCAAACTATAAATGTTATTAAAATTAAAAAATTTCTTGGAATATTTAATATTTTATTACTACAGTTATCCATAAAGTATCCGTTAAAAGCCATCCTGGGCCGTCGTGATTTCCAGTTGACGATAGATTTGTACAGCAATTTTAGAGCCTATGATGTGCGGAGCGTAGTCCTCCTAAATCATTATAACAGATGCCATCCCATCGACCAAAGGGGCCTTTAAGGTAATAATGTCCATCTTCTCCATTAAAATAGATTTGCACATCCCAAGAGTCTCCAAAACCACTAAAGTATATTTCTCTTTGATTCAAAATCTTAGTTTCAATTTTTTTAAAGTTTAATGCTTTATTCATAAAATACTCTCAATAACAATAATAACTCTAGTCTAATTTATTCACTATCGACATATGTTCTCTCATACTCGTTGTTTCAAAATTATGGATACATTCTTTCATCTTATCGAGACTTAGTTCGCCTAAGTCATAACAAACCGATCCTTCCCATCTTCCAAATGGACCTACGGTATAGTAGTGCAGCTCGTCCTTGTTAAAAAATATTCTTACTTCCCAAGAAGTGCCCTCAGCGTTGGAGTAAACAATTTTTTGATTTTTTGTTTTTTTATCAAATTCAGAAATTGTTATCTCTTTTGTCATAAAATTTCTTCAACTACCATACTCTCAAGGTCGATTAACCCGTCCCTGACTGCATTACCATTTAATCACCTGCCGTCCGTCCTCTTAATTATGATCGGCTTTTCAGAACTCATATGATCCAATTTAGGTTCAGGTTTTTGCCTTTGACTTTAAAGCGACCTAAAACTCAGCCCAATCCGGGCAATCTCCATGAAAGTAGAAAAAATCATGAATGGACTCCAGTCCAACTTTTTCCAATCTTTTTCTTAAGATTTCAGCACTATCTAAACCGAAATTAGGACCGTAGGTCATTAACTCTTCATTTTCAGAATCAGGGGAATCCATTTCAAATGCTTCTATTATCTTTTTCATTGGCATATTAGTTTCGCTTAAACCTTCCTTATTGCAATACTGAAGAAACTACTAATTGGTATAAACTTATTCATTGAATTATTTCTCCATCCAACTTAAGGGCGATTAATTAGCCCTTACGAGGTTTAGCGTTATTTTTGCTTTTCGCTTCTTCTAATATTTGAGTTGGAGCTAAGTCTCGCCTATCGTAAAAAAGTAGGTTTGAAATACCAGGCATAGCCAATTCAAGAAGTCTAATTTTATTGTCTTCTTCTATTTCGCTCTTATACTCTCGTAGCTTAATCGCTTCAATAATTTCAAGGGCTTCTACATCACTCAGCTTGAATCTGGATCTAAAGTTTGGCTTTTCAGTTCCCCATAGTCCATGAGTCTTTACCCTTGTAAATTCATCCCATGCCTTGCAGTACTTTATAGACTCGGGTCCAAGTACAGGAATAAATCTGTCGAGGATATTATGCTCTTCTGTAAACCTATTAAGAAGGTTTTCCAAAAAGCAGGTACAGATCGCATTTTTTATGTTTTCGTCTGCCCTGTTCCCCGTTAGCAAGGTTTCTATTCCAGCAAAGACAGCTTTCGCATTTTTATATTCATCTTCCCTGAGCCTCTTACTAACAAAATCAGAAAGTGCTGTAGCAATTCCATGAGGATTCGCCTCGCCATGCATGAATTTAAAATAACTTCCGTAATCATCCTTAAATTCAGGCTCAATCCCTAGTAAATACTGGATAAAATCATTTGCAGTTATAATCATTATAGCCCCCGAAGCGCATCTTGTAAGTCCCTCAATACGTTTTCCGCAGCAGCCCTGTCGCCTGGAGTTGCTGTCGGATTTCCTTCTAACCATCTCCTAAGAAAAACCATATCATTTTGACCTTTTTGTATATGATTGCTTCCGCTTGCCAGCTCACCTGTTGCTCGCTCATATCGGATAGCGGCGGCAGTGCTCCCACTGCCAATTTCTGCACCCGGACGATATTGTTGTCTCATCATGTCTGCCAAATGGGGATCTTGAGCATGCGGGCGCTGCATTGCTTCCCGTAAATCTCTAGTATACCGCTCAAACGCAGCTCTGTTGCTCGCTGCTCCACTCGCAGAATCATGAATGCCCTGTATAGCAACATCCATCTGGGCTATTTTGGGAGCAAGCGCTTCAGAAGCTCGGATGCCTTGATTTAAAACGGTTCCAAGTGCTTCATTCCGTGCTACTTTGGCAGCAACTCCTGCAAATGCCGATCTAGTCGTCTGCGCAACCTCAGCACCTCCCATCGTCAGAAGAATGTTGGCCCCCAGTTCACCTAAAGCGAGGCCCCGTTCTTCCGCTGTTCCATAGGCCATGGTCATATTGAACTCGAAGAGCGTACTTTCAATATGCTGAAACGCATGATATGCCGCATCAGCCACTGCCCCTGGACCAGCAGTAATGGTATTCATGATGTGGGCGGATAAATTGAGAATTAAATTGGGATCGCTATAAATAGCGAGCGCAGCCTCGACAGGAGTCAATAAGCCTTGATAGGTTCCAGCAAGCACTCCACCCATAAATCGACCAATGGATGCGGTCGTATTGATCGCAAAATCTCCTAAGAGCTGGATGGCACCAGTACTCGCTCCAGCCTGCGCCCAATCCACTGCACCTCTAGCAATATTCTCGGAATTGCGCAGTTGTGCTCGGATATAATTTGATGTCACTCGTCCCATCTGGTCAGTGACTCTGGGTAAAAGTTGCTCTGCCTGATGGATATTTTCGGTGACTTGTTCTTGGTTTGCCCGCGCTAAATCAACATTTTCACTCAGCCTTGGGTTGACCGCGTTTTGTTGTGGCCCATTTTGAGCTTCTCCACCTCGATCTACTGGCCCGATGTAGATGCTGTCTAAGAGTTGATTCAGATTGCGAAGATTGCTTGTCGCCTGCTCAGTCGAACGGGCCATTTCATCAAAATCTTTTGTCATTTGCTCTTGACGAGCCTGAATGTTCGAGCGCATCGATGCAAAATGAGCCTCATGTCGATTCTTGAAAGCCTCTAGTTGATCGTAGGATTCTCGCATCATTGCAGCCTGATGCGCTTCGGCAATCGCCTTTTGCTGGGAGTGAACTGCGAAAATGCCGGCCGCCATTCCTGCAACCTGACCGACACCCCCCAAAGTCGTTCCATCACCTAAAAATCCCCCACCTACTCCTGAGGATCCAGGTCGCTCCGATGCGGTAGTTGACCATTGCGGCAATGTGAACGGAACTCCAGCAGAACTGCTGCTTCCACCTGGTGGGTTGCACCAGGGCTCATTGTATCTTTGACCTGTTTCTGGGTTGATAGGACAGCCCACTTGGATAAAAGGAATTTTCTTTCCATCAACCTCAACATAGGTAACCCTCCCCGCATGAGTGGGATGAAGAATAAGCCCCCAGACTAAAGTTTGAATCAAAAAGTAGGCTAAATAAATACTTCTAGTTAATTTCATCTGCTTCACCTCCTACCTCATAAAATCATGAAGTGACTGAATGAAGAATAGTAGATTGAATCGCTGACCAGCCAAACGCCTTCTCACTAGGAACTGGTGACCGGGTAAGCTGCAAGCCGGTTCTGATCGTTTCGAGTTCGGCAGCGTAACTCGATTTTTCCAGAAAAACGTTGAATACAACGATAAAAATCAAAAGATACTGCATAAAAAAATCCTTATAATATATTTTTACACTTAAACAACTCTCACTATTCAATTCTGGTGTCAATATGAGTTCAGAGTAAAATTACTGGTATCAACTCAAATGATTAATGCGAGTCTGAATCCGAATCATTATATTAAAGATGCTTTGGAAAACCTAGCGCCCCACTCCGAAAAAAAAGCAACGGAATCACGAGGATAAGAGAATTGTTCGTGGTAGCGTGTCAAATCCAAGCACAAACTACCAGAAGGTAAATCTCAAGTCGTCATCTGGCTTTCTCAACCTCATGGGTAAATCGCACTAGACTGCGTGTTTTCAATC
>CAIYTD010000274.1 GCA_903928955.1 Oligoflexia bacterium
ATAAATTCTACTAATTTGATTAAAAAGAATAATCCTTATTTATTAAACATTGAAGGTGATATCAACTCTTTATTAAAAATTAGTGGTTCAGAAAGTATTACCACCTTTGTAGAAATGATTTTTCCAGCGTTTTCAACAAGTAAAGATTTCTTTCAATCGATTGAAAATAAGTCTAAGAAAAATAAAGAATCCAGAGTAAATTTAGTAAAAACATATCGATGAGTTGTAAAAGGCAGTGAAGATTAAAGAGACTGAATGTTTTATCTTAAATGCATAAAAAAACTCAGTATGACTTATATAAAAGTTTTCTTGATTTTGTAGCTACTGATATTCAGTTTGAAAGGCGACTTGTGAATCGCCGGATGTTCAGTGTGCTTCTTTGGTGCTTTTTTTTACCTGTCATGATTTCTATGGTGGTCCTGATTCTCGTAAAGCTTCATATATTTCCGAGGAGTGCCAAGAATTATCTGGATTGGATAGTACTCATTTTTCCGGTATTTTATTCTTTATATGTTCTCAGCTCAGAAGTACTCGCTCAAGTTCCACTTGCTTTAAAGCGAGGAGGAATTGCGACAACCCTGGAGCATGCAGGTAGAGAAGGGGCTTGGAGGGAGCGCGTTTCAGATTCGATGGGCAGAACTTTTGGGATGGACTCCCAAGATTGGGGCTGGATTATTTCAAGTTTTAAAATGGATTTAGAGGCGATGCAACACCGCACCCGCTATCTCACTGCTTTAGCAGGGGCTGTCTTTTTTCTATTGATGCAAGGAATTGATACTTTAGTAGATGGGGAAGAAAAAATGGTTTGGGTAAAGTCGTCTTTGGGGTGGATTGAAACCTCATCGAATCATTTTTCGCAATTTGTAGGACTAGCTTTATTTCTTGTGCTTCTTTATCTTTCTGGGAGTCAAATTCATGGATCGCTTTGGCGCTATTTGAATTGTGCTGAGCTAGTAGCGCGACGCTCTCTCTCTCAGTAAGATTTTTTTAATTTTCTTAGGGCGAGCATTTCCCTGATTTGCAGTTTCCCTTATCGCAAGATCCATTTGTTCCACAATTTCCTCCCCCGCAACCCCCAAATCGTTCATAGCTCCAGCTGCGCGGGATCTTATTAATAACTTGTAGAGCCGATTGAAGATCGGGAAAAGGCTGATATCCTAAGTATTCGCCTGTGGAGTGGTGCAATACAAAGGCTACATAAGTACCGGGTTGTTCAGGATGCGCTGTGACTCCCGCCATTAAGTCTTCATCTACAAGAAAACCTTTCGTATAATTTTCAGAGCTGAGTGATGTCATACAAGTTCCGATTTTAGCATATTCAGACCATCCTTTGAAGGTTGAAAAATCAGCATTTTTTGATTTGGAAAGTGTAAGTTTAAGTTGCTAAATTCATCGAGAACTCATAAGTATAAAGGCGTTCACTTATTTTAATCCTTGTTGTTTTTTGGGGCTGTAGCTCAATTGGTAGAGCACCTGCTTTGCAAGCAGGGGGTCGTCGGTTCGACTCCGATCAGCTCCACCATTTCTAACGCAGTGTGTTATATTGATTAAACCAGTAAACAATACGTTCTATAAAAATACTCGCCTCTTAGTTTCTGATTTTGAAGCGATCATTCAAGTGCTTCGGAATGAACTCAATCTTCTTGGTGAATGGAATCTTTGGCTTTTTGGCTCTAGAGTGGATCTTACCAAAAAAGGCGGGGATATTGATCTTTTCATCGATTTATCATCTAAGGACGTTCCGCAGCTTCAGTTGAGTAGAAAATTAAGAATCGGAATTCAATCCTATTTGGGAGAGCGTAAGATTGATTTAGTTTTGCGGACTCTAGACTCCCAGCCCTCCTCATTTTATGACCTTATCCTGAACGAAGGAGTTTTGCTTTGGACAAGTCATCTGAATTCAAATTAAAGTATTTTTTGGAGCAGCTACAGTTTGCTCGTCGGGCTGCAAAAGCATTGGAAATTTCTTTCTCTCGATCAGCCCCGATCATCAAAATCTTTCATGCAAATTCGTCCCAAGAGCTCGATATCACTCAGGAAGAGGTTTTGGAAGCACTTACTTCTCGATTTGCCCGTTTGGCTGACATAATTTTGCAAAAGGTAGTGCGTGCGCTTGACGCTATTGAGCTTACTGACAGTGGAAGTATTCTGGATCGTTTGTCCAGAATGGAGAAGAGGCAACTCATACCTGATATGCAAAATTGGGTGAAAATGAGAGAAATTCGAAATGAAATTGCTGATGAATATACCGCAGAAAATCTTCGGGGACTCCAACAAGAGGTTTACGCTGCGGTTCCGGAATTATTGTCCGGACTGACAGCAATCGAAAGCTACGCGAAACAGAAAGCCTTTATATTTAAAGCAAAATAGAAATTGTACCTAGAGCTGGACTTTGCAACCCACTGGTATTCCCTTCGAGTTGCAGCAATTTTGGATTGTTCTTCGGCGCTTTAAAAATGAATGACTCCTGAGTCAATACGCGTGAGTAGTTGAGTGGTGAGGGAGATTTTCATTTGAATGAATTGATTTCAAAAGGTGAAGACGTTCGATTGTCCTGTGAATAGCACTTTCTTCGATATAGGGAGCCAAGGCTTGGTGAATTTGCTCGTCAGAGACGGAATCTATTTTATGGGCTAGTGCTAAGTCCATTTTTATGTATCCTTTCAGGAGCTCGCCATCTAAACAATTGGAATTGAAACCGCTACCATTGTCGATCGCGATTCCGCGGTTAAATTCTCTCCAAAATAGAAAGTTTTCTAATTTTCTGTCTGTATTGCCAATTAAATAGTCCAATATTTGGATTCGTGAGAAATTTCTAGATAAAATTACCGAATGAGACGGTGATTCTTTTCCGTTTAGAAAAACCTGAAGGGCTCCGCTGTCTTTTCCAATCGTTCTCAAAACAGTTGTTGGTACAACTTCCAGGTCTAAAAGTTGATCCAGTTCAAAAGCGGCAACCTCTGCTTTACCGTTGGCCCAAGGCAAAAAATTTCCATCATGATCTGTATCTAATTTAAAAACACCTCTTATGTTTTTTTTGAATTTAAGCAGCCATTTTTTAGTTGTTCCCCCGAGTTTATTTGGAAGAATCTCAAATTCATCATGGGATAAATGTTGAATCAAGTTTTGAGATAATTATTTACAAATGCCCTAAGATCTTCTATTGGGTCTGGGGATAAAAAATGAGGGGGAAGGAGGCCCGATTTTAGAATTTCGTCAATGACAATTGCATCTTGAAAACGATTGTACGTTTTCTCAATAGACTTTGCCTTACGGTATATTCCGCAAAAATATCCGTTTTTAGTAAATCGATTAGAATTACATTCTATTTTTGTGCTGGAATTCATTGGTGGTTAATTCACCAAGATTTTCCATATTTTCGAAGTCCCGAAAGAAAAGCCGATCGTTCCTTTGGAAGGATTTAAGGAGATTTTACGTTTTTAGGATATCTGGTTTCTATTTTGGATCATTAAATGCGATCAAGCAGTCAAATTATCATCTGCATCCGCAATTGGTTTATTGAGTTTTTGAGCAGCAAACTTAAGGATTTCAGAAATGCATTCTACGGGAAACCTTCGATAAGCCTCTACTTTTAACTATTTCTATAAAGCCCGCCTTTTTGAATTCAAGCAGAT
>CAIYTD010000275.1 GCA_903928955.1 Oligoflexia bacterium
CGTATTTTATTTATGAAATAACTGAGTTTTAATTTTTTTTTCAAGTTAATAAGAAATTCGAACTTTCTCATACGAAGATCTAACAGTCATTAGTAAAAAATTAATAATAATTAAAAAGTTTTTTTATAATTCAGTTGCTAATCATTCCTGTTTCTTGTTCAACTATCTACTGAGGATCCGTTCAATGCCAAACTGGATTATTGCTGTGCAGTGGGTTTCTCGATCTGTGCTATTTTTACTATTATTTCTATCCACTTGGTCTGTGGCAACTATAATTCGATGCACAAAAGCAATGAAAGCAGCAGAGGGCTTAGAAAAAGAATCTGAGATTGGAAAATTAACACTTCTAATTCAAAATAGCCAATGGGAGCAGTTACAAACTTATACAAATCAAGGAACATCTCTTTACAATGGCGCTCTAAATATTATTTTAAAAAACTCTCAATCCAGCCCCATTCAGATTGATCGAGCTGTAAGAAGCTACTTAAGCAATGAACGTACGCGCTTGGAAGATGGCCTCACAATCCTGGCTACTCTTGGATCAAATGCTCCATTCATTGGACTTTTTGGAACAGTACTTGGAATTATTCAAGCTTTCGGAGCGTTGGGTGCCCATCAAAATAATACTTCTGACATCATGGTTGGGATTTCTGAATCCCTTATTGCAACTGCGATAGGACTTTTTGTAGCCATTCCTGCCGTTATTTCCTATAATTTCCTGTCAAGGACCCTTCGCGTTCTCCTTGTAAATGCTGAGAGTCTCAAAGATTTTTATCTATCCCGTTCAGGTGGAGAATAATTAAATGGGAGCAGATCTTTCTTCTTCCAATCTATCGGATGAACTAGGTCCGATAGCAGCTATCAATGTTACTCCATTTGTAGATGTTGTTTTAGTTCTCCTCGCGATCTTCATGATTACCGCTCCAGCGCTAGTCAAAGATAGCTTTGGAATACATCTTCCCAAAGCAACGCATGCAGATCAAAAATCATTTCCCAGTATAGGAATTGCAGTAACTCGACAAGGACAAATCCTCGTAAACGGAGAGCTTGCATCACTCGAAGCCATTTCAGCTCAAATCAAACAAGCACTGACCAAAGACCCGAATACTCGAGCACTCATTAGCGCAGATGGCGAAGCGCGCCATGCTGATGTAGTAAGAGCAATAGACTGGGTCAAGTCAGCAGGAATGGAGCATTTTGCTATTCAAATCGAGAAACCTTAATTACTCTCCCACCGAAGAATCCTGGGCTCTCTCCTTACTTTTTCACAGTGTCCTGATAGGTGGAACCGTATTCATTTTTTGTAAATCACCCTATCAAAAAAATGATGCTATTGAGATGGATGTCATTGAAACTCCCCAAATTGCTCATCAGCCGATTCAAGCTTCCCCCAGCAAACCGTCTCTGAAAAAAGATCGCGGTCACCCAGTTTTTGGCATCACCCGAAAATCAAGCGAATCTGCTACAGGCGAGCAGGTCAAGCGAGGAAATACTTTAGCCAAAACACCCGATACAACTCAACTCAACAAAACAGACCAAGATCGATTACCTATTCCAAGCGAGGACTATCTCATTACCCAAATGCCTATTTTAAAATCTGATATCAGAATTCCTTATCCTAAAGAATCAAAAAAAAATGGAGTTCAAGGAGTAGTTGTTATGGATTTATTGATTGATTCAACTGGAAAAGTAAGAGAAGTCAATTTAGTTGAAGGTCCAAACTCCGAAATAAATGAAGCTGCTCTATCAGCTGCAAAGAATTTTTTATTCCATTCCGCACTGATTCGGGACCAACCAGTAGCAGTTCGAATTCGATATGCCTATCGCTTCGTGCTGGAACGATAAATGCGAACCTCATTATTCATTTTTATGCTTTTATTAATAACTAAAATAGCATCTAGTTCTCCCCTCACAACACCCCGCCAAGTAAAAATTGAGGGAACATTGCAAGAAAAAGGAAGCAGAAAACCCCTCCCTCAAATTAACATTTATTGTTTTTCTTCCCTTCAATCTGAAAAACCCTTACAAGTTTCCACCGATTCTTTTGGAAAATTCTCTCTTGAAGTACCAGAAGGCAAACTCAAATGGATCATCTCCGCCTCACAATACCTGAGGTTCGAACACGAGGAAGAACAATACGCTGAAAAAGAAAATTCAGCGAGGCACTTCTATCTCGAAAAGAGCTCCTATTTAAATTATGAAACCACTATTTATGGAGGATCCCAGACGAGAGACGATCAGACAAAATCACTGAAGCGCTCCGAGTTCTTAACAGTTCCAGGTGCAAACGGAGACCCAGTCAAAGCAGTTCAGAACCTCCCAGGAGTAAACAGATCTTCTTCTTTTAGCTCCCAAGTGATTATTGAAGGTTCCTCGCCTAACGACACTCGTTACAACATTGAAAATCAAAACGTACCCCTCATCTTCCATTTTTTAGGAATTACTTCAGTTGTATTGCCGGAAGCTGTGGATCACGTAGATTACCTGCCTGCTGGATTCGGACCTGAATATGCCCAATCGACCGCAGGCTTAGTCAACCTAACTTTAAAGGACCCTGAAACCGATCGACTTCATGGATTTGCTTTTCTCGATCTCATCAACACAGGAGGAAAAATAGAAGGCCCCATTAATGACCATTCTTCTTTTCTAGTGGATTTTAGACAAAGCTATATTGGGAGTATTTTTGGGGCTGTTGTTGGAAAAAATAATTCTAACTTTAACCTCACTGCTGTACCCGAATTTCAAGACACTGCTATCGAATACAAAAATGACATTTCCAAAACAGATCATTTTAAAATAATAGGAATCGGGTCTCGAGATCAACTCGGATTTCTCTTATCAAAGCCCGTAGGAGAAAATCCTGTTCTGAGGGGAAATTTAAACTACCAAACAGATTTTTTTAGAATTATTCCAGAGTGGACCCATCAATTTCAACCGGAACTAATAGGGCGATGCAGCTTTGGCGTAGGTAAGGACTGGAGCCGATTCAATATAGGAGAACTCTATTCCAATAAAATGAACACTGCCCTCACGGGGCGAATAGAAATAGAAGATCAATTGAATCCTGCTTGGAAAAGTTACTGGGGAATCGAAACACAACTTTACTGGTATAATATTCAATTTCAAACATCCTACAGCTACAACCAAGGCGGTGTATCAACGCCATTAGGAACTGCTAGTACTGTGACAGTGGATAATCAATATTCTTCTAATGCTATGGGTCTTTATTGGAGAAACGTCATACATCCACCCGATAGCCCGTGGACACTCACGCCTGGATTTAGACTGAGCTATTTCAATCTGACACAAGAAATCATGCCGGAACCACGAGTCTCAGCCAGATATGAATTCGGAAACGGATGGGCTACCCGAGCTGCAAGTGGATTTTATGACCAAGCCCCCCCTATTCAGTATTTAGATACCACCTATGGGAACCCCAACCTCAAATCACAAAGAGGAATACATGCAAGCTGGGGAATTGAAAAAGATTTTAGACATGGCTCAGGAAGTAGATTTACAATAACTCAAGATTTATTTTATAAATATATTTACAGTATAGCGGTAAACTCACCTTCCCTAGCAAGCCCCACCCAACCTCTCTATTATGACAATTCCGGATACGGGCATATTTATGGTTTTGAATTTTTAGGTAAATATAAATCCAGTACATGGGAAAGTTGGATTTCCTATACACTCTCGCGAAGCAATCTCGGCAATGCTCAAATTCCAGAAGCTCTTTCTCCTTACGATCAAACCCACTTACTCACAGCCGTAAGCGCATTAGAAGTAGGAAGAAATTGGAAAATATCAACACGAATGAGATACACCACTGGAAATCCATATACTCCGATCACAAGCAGTATTCTAGATGTTAATAATAATACCTATGTTCCACAAGCTGGCACCCTTTACTCCCTACGAATGCCTGCATTTTTCCAATGGGATGTCAGAATAGATAAAAAATGGATCTACAATAAATGGATCTTAACTGCATATTTAGATATCGAAAACTTAACGAATCAGTCAAATCCGCAGCAAATGAATTATTCTTATAATTATCAACAATCGGAAACAGTGACGGGATTACCCATTTTCCCTACTCTGGGAATGAAAGCTGAGTTCTAATGAAAATAAAATGGATTCTCCTGATGAGCCTCATACCTTTGAACTGCAATACGAACCACCTTCCCACCTACACCCAGCTGGGAGACTTAAGAATTCTGACGCTCATAGCAACCCCCCCGGAAGCGCTACCTGGTCAAACCATTGCCCTAACTCCGGTCCTGAGCGATTTAAATGGCCAGGGCCGAACCTTAACCTATTCTGTCGAAGCGTGCATGGACCCAGGAGTCAGTCGCGGCGTCCAACCCCAGTGCCAAAACCCAGACTCTACTAATCAGCTATCAGGTACGACGACTCTTCCCGCAGGAACTAGCCAAACTTATACTGGTAGTATTGCTAGTTTATCTATTACATTACCCCAATCAAGTATTGCTTTTGCTGCTGCAACGCCAGCAATGCAATACAATGGAACGAATTATTTGATTTTCTACACCCTTAGCGCCTCGGCAGGCAACTCTAGCGTGCGATCCTTCGTAAGGGTCACTCTTTCCACTAAAACCCCACAGAATCAAAACCCTATTTTAACCTCGATTAATCGGAACGATACACCCATTCTGTCGATTTTTCAAACGCCAGAAGCTTCCACCAACTTCAATATCACTATTCCTTCAAGCTCATTCGAAACTTATTCTATTCTCAAAAATGATGGAAGCTTAATAAGCCAAACAGAAACTCTATCGAGTACATGGTTTATTTCCGATGGCTCCTTCAACTCTGACCTCACCATTGGCTCTGATGAAAACTCCTGGACTCCCCCTTCTCCAAAGCCTACATCTCGAGGCTCGGTCATTCTTGTAGTTACTACAGATAGCCGTTACGGAGCGGCATTTCAAAAAATAGAAATGAACTAAAAATAAAGGAGAATTTTAAAAATATGAGGCTCAAATCGACTATTTTAAAATAACTGAGCATGCGATCCATGGAGCTATATTAAATAAGATAATTCCAATTTTATAAATTGCAATTCCACAATAATTAATAATATCAAAATTATTTATTTTCAAGCGAAGCAATTTACTACTCATTGATTTCATTAAGTTTCTAGCAAATACAAACAAAATTACCCAAGTAAACAAAACGCAGTAATTAATAATAGAATTTAACATAAAAAAATCTCTAGCCATCTCTAAAGTCATAAGAATATTCTTTCTAAATAAATAGTATTTTAAACAATAATTATAATTCTATCAGATATTCAACTAAAAAAATCAAATCAGCGAAATTCATAATACTCTGATATTTCAGGTAAATCTGATTTGCAGATCATAGTTTCTATCAACATCTATTTGAAAAACAGAATTTTTAGCAAATCGAGAAATTGACTTATAGAGACATAACGCCTATGAGTGTTGTCGAAAGTAAGCGCTAGAAAAACTGAGGTTGATCAAGTGAAAGTGAACTATTTCCTAGCACAATATCTGATAAACTTGGGTGCCCGTGCTGTGTTTGGAGTAAGTGGCGCTAATATTGAAGATATTTATGATGCATTACTTAAGATCGATCAGAAGACGAAGGATTCAAATCACCCTGGCATCCAAGCAATCCTTGCAAAACATGAGTTTTCAGCTGGAGCCATGGCAGATGCTTATAGTCGAATTACAGGCTCAATTGGGATAGTCTTATCCACATCAGGTGGGGGTGCCTTTAATCTTATCCCCGCACTAGCTGAATCGTTTTCCTCGCAAGTTCCTGTACTAGCTCTTATTGGGCAAGCCCCCACCTCTACTGAAGGTAAAGGGGGTTTCCAGGATTCAAGTGGGCTAGCTGGATCCATTAATGCAGAAACTATTTTTCAAGGCGTATCAAAATATTGCAAACGCATTACCTCTCCAGATGAGATTCCACAAGCTCTGGAAGAAGCTGTAGCTCTTGCCTTACTTGACCCAAAAGGACCAGTTATCTTACTTATTCCAAAAAATATCCAACAAAGTGAAATTAAGAATGAAGTCTACTCTACAAAACAAGTAGTCGAACAAAGCCAACCCCCTTCAGATGAAATTATAAAAGCTATTTCCGTGATCCAAGAAAGTAAAAAAATACTAATCATCTGTGGCAACGGCGTGTGTCGAACAAAATCTGAAAATCATATAGAAATACTAGCAAAAATCCTAGATGCAGATGTAGCCCTAACTGCAGATGGAAAATCTGGATTTAACAATTATTCCCCGCAATACGTTGGAATTGTCGGAGCAATGGGCCATTCCTCTGTTCTTACCCAACTTGAGCTAGCAGACACTTGCATTATTGTAGGGACTCGATTACCTGATCTCCATCGTGTAGGCCTAGACTCCATTCTTATAAGAAAAAAAATAGTATATATCCACTCTGCTGCTCCTTTCACACCATTAAATACAGATTTTATTATTTTAAAGGGATCAACTTATTCCATCCTTAAAACTCTTGTAGAAACACTAATAAAAGAAAAGCCAAAAAAACTAACAACATCTTTAAATCAAGAAGTTATTCACTACTCAAAAATGCTCTTTAGTTCAGAATTGTACACCCATTCTCGAGAGTTTTTGAAAACTCTAGAAACTATGATTGAACCTGATTCCAATATCCTTGTTGACGCAGGAAATATCGGAGCATCTGTGGTACATTTTTTAAAAATCCCAAAGACGTCGACTTTTAATATCGCATTAGGAATGGGCGGAATGGGCTATTCATTCGGAGCAGGTATTGGAGCAGTTCTAGCGAATAAAAAAAAGACCTATGTCATCTCAGGAGACGGATCTTTTTTTATGCATGGAAGCGAAGTGCACACTGCAGTAGAGTTAAATCTTCCGATTACTTTCATTATTTTCAATAATAATGCTCATGGAATGTGTGTTACCCGCGAACAAATTTATCTTCGCGCTGATTATCCTTTGAATCGATTTAAAAAATCTCACTTAGCAACAGGCCTGGCTGCGACTTACCCGTCGCTTCTCAGTTTTGAAGTTAATCATCCAAACGAGCTAGAAGACTGCCTATACAAAAACAGAAATAGTACTTCAACTCTATTTATTTCAATTGAACTCAGTCCAGATGAATTTCCACCGTTTCATCCTTTTCTGCAGCAGCTCGATCGCCTTACAAAAAATTCGGAAGTCACTCCGAGAATACTCTCAAATGAGGTTAAATAATGGAACAGATTGTAGATTTTAAAAAAATAAAAGAAATCCCTGGCCTTCTAAGAATTGAAACTAACCCAAAAGATGAGATTCAGGGCGTTCTTCTTGATTACACACACAGCGTTTATAAACACGAAGAAATCTATGGAAAATATTGTACGATTCAAGATTATGTCGATTGCCCTCCAGAGAAAGCTTACGAATATTTAAAAAATACCTACAGCTTAGAAGAATGGACATTTAGTGTTCGTGACTTCAAGAAAACCAATACTGAGGGTCTTTACGTTGGAAAAGACAAAATTGGTGATCGAACAAAAATTTACTGCAAAACAATAGCAAATCCTGAAGCTATGACCGTCGATTATCACTGTGCCTGGGATCAAGGCCAAAAACTTTGGATGATTTATCTCATGCGTATCATTCCTGCTGAGCCTGTTCTGAATCGACCTGGCTGCGTTGTCCTCTGGACCAATTGTCACCATCCTTTTTATGATAAGAATCCAGAACCAGGACTAGCCCCTCCAGGTAGACCCTGGATAGGCGAATTCTGGGATATGTTCTATGCTGGACATTGGATAGAACTCCAAAATCTCAAACGAATTCTAGAATACCGCCACAAAAATAAATTACCCATTGGACCAAACTTACTGACGAAGGAGGATCAAAATGAAGATTGTTAGTCTATCTGGATCTTCAAGTTACCTTCCAGAACAGATCATTAAAAATGACTTTTTTGGCACATCCCAAAAAGAAGTGAATAAAATGTTCAAAGGCGTAGAACAAAGAAGGCATGTCACTCCGGATCAAACGGCTGCTAGTATGATTGAGCGCGCTGCGAAACCACTTCTAGCTGAAATGAATTTAGATCCCCTTACTGACATCGATATTTTATTAACAAATGTCTCAGTGCCAGATGAACCTTTTCTCGGTTGTGGAGCAAAAGTAGCTCATCAAATAGGATCAAAACCAAAGTGGGTCATTGATATTCATAATTCTGGCTGTATTTCATCAGTCTATATGATGGATATCGCACGTTCTCTCATGATTGCTCAAAACTTGAAAACAGCTCTCATTTGTAACGTCCAAAATGCTGCAGGCCAAATTTTCTCGCAACCCCAGACACGAAAAAAACCTCAATCCGCAGTCCCGGGAGACGGCTGTGGTATTTTATATCTCACTACTTCAGAAGAGAGTCCAATCTTAGCTCTCGTCCATCGCTGTTATGGTGAATACGCGAGTGATATGTTTTCTTCCAATGATGAAAATCGCAAATACTTTGACACTCGTACAAGCGAGGTCAGTCTAGAATTTACCGAGGCAAAAATTGCGAGCATCATCTCACGAGGCAACAGAATTGTACCTGAGATCATTCAAGAAGTTTGTAAAACTGCCGAGATGCGTACTTCAGCTATTGATGGCCTCTTTACAAACCAACCCAATCCCTTTTTTCTGCGCAATTGGAGAGAAGCAGTTGAGGTGCCAGCTGAAAAACATTTTGATACCTTTTCTCAATATGGAAATCTCTTTGGTGCTGCTATTCCAATAAACTTTGATGAAGCAGTTCGAGGAAATAAAATTAAAAATGGAAGTAAACTCGTGTTTGCTGGATTTTCACATGCAGGAGACTATTCGGCAGCTGCTCTCATTCATTGGAAAAAGGAGCTTTAAATATTTACCTCTATGAAAAACACTAAAAATTCAGTCGACGAGTTACTGCCCAGTCGATCCAAATTTTCACCTTTTCGAATTCTCACTGCAGCCAAAGATCCTGAAGCCTTTTTTAAAATGGGCCAAAAAAAACAGGGCGACCCCTACTGCGAATGGATGCCTGGAATGGGAGATGTCTATATTACTGGGCATCCGGAGGGAGCTAAAGATATATTCTCTAGCCCCCGGGAGACATTTCAAGAATTCAAATCAAGTTTATTAAGACCTCTCCTGGGAGACCAATCATTAGTTGTACTGGGAGGTGACCGTCACAAACGTGAAAAAAAGCTGATGATGCCTCCCTTCCACGGAAAGCGATTGCAAATTTATGGAAGAATTATTCAGGAAGTAACACTGGAGCAAATCAAAAAATGGAAGAAAAATAGCAAGTTTTTAGCCCGCACAGAACTGCAAACCATTACTCTAGAAGTTATTCTAAGAGCAATATTTGGAATAGTGGATCCTTCTCAGCACGAAAAATGGCGTCTTGCCATGTCTTCTTATTTAAATAACTATACTCCTTTACTCACCCTAATACCTTTTCTAAGGAAGAAAATCTATCGTCCCTGGAAAACTTTCCTCCGTTCACGTGAGACGTTGGATCAATATCTCTTAGAAGAAATCTCTGAAAGCCTGAAGTTTGGTCCAGAAACTCGAAATGATATCTTAAGCCTCTTGCTATTATCACGCGACGAAGAAAATGAAGGGCTAACTCCCATAGAAGTCAAAGACGAATTACGTACATTACTTGTAGCAGGTCACGAAACTTCAGCCGCAGGCCTATCCTGGGCTATGTATTACATACATAATGATTTTTCTATTTATAAAACAGCACTTTCTGAGCTTATTCCATTAGGGTCACTCCCCTCTCCCGAGCAATTGATTGAACTGCCATTTTTAAATGCGATTTGCAGTGAGGCCTTAAGAATCCACCCCATTGTCCCTATTGTCATCCGCCATCTAGCGCATGATATGAATTTACGAGGGTACCGCATTCCTGCTGGAAAACATGTAGCCGTTTCTTTGATCTTACTTCATCGTCACTTAGATGTCTGGAAGGATCCCGATACTTACGATCCAAATAGATTTATAAATAAAACTTATTCGCAATACGAATATGCTCCTTTTGGTGGAGGCGCGAGACGCTGTTTGGGTGCTGCATTTGCCCCTTTTGAAATGAAAATTATCTTAGGTACAATCTTATCTCAAGTTCAACTTGAGCTGATCGATTCAAAAAAAATAAGTCCACAATTAAAAAACATTTCAATGGGTCCAAATTCTAAAATTCCCATGAAAGTTTTGAAATCAATTAAATAATTTTTTTAATTCAAAATGATTCAGACACTACAACCGGCGAAAGATCTATTGATTTTTCCACCAGTACATCCTCACATTCAAGTTCGGGTGTGATATGGCTAACGACAATAACACCACAAATATTTCCAAAGATATTTACAACGGTCCTAACACGATCAATAATTCGATCAAGTGGAAGTAAAATAGAAATCGCTGAAAGCGGTATATGAACCAGTTTAAATACAACAACTAAGCTGACCATGCTGCTCTCAGGGATTCCCCCTTCGGCCATTCCACCCAAAATACATGCTACTGCAACCATCAATTGCTGCTGCAAGGACAAATCAAAACCCAACATCTGCGAAAAAAAGAGGGCTGCAGCCACCTCATACATCATCATACCCCCAACATTAATCGACGCACAAAGAGGTAACATAAAACGAGTTGTAGAAGATTTAGCTTGAAGTAAATCGGCGGTTTCCATAGCAACAGGCAAAGTAGCCACTGAGCTGGATGTTCCAAATGCAGTAGTAAAAACAGGCATACATTGTTTTAAAATAATTGAAAACTTCTGTTTCGTTACGAAAACAACTAAAAAAAGCTGCCATAAAGCATGAAGAAAGAGCCCCAAAAAAAGAACAAATACAAAATTGAGTAGTGCAAAAAAATTGGCTTCTAAATTACCACTCAGGTGTGCCTGTGCAACACCTGCTCCAACTAGAGCGAAGATCCCTAAAGGCGCAAGAAGCATGACCCCATGTAAGCAAGTAGTAGAAACTTCCCGAAGACCTATAGCAAAATCAACAACGGCTTTAGACTTAGTCCCTGAAAAACTACATCCAATTCCAAACATAATAGAAAAAATGACAGCCGGCAACAAATCAAATTTAGCAAGTGATTCAAAAAAATTATGAGGGATAACAGACAAAAGAAAAGAAGACACGCTAAGAGTTCCCTCATGAGTAGGAACATATTCTTTTCCTTGCAAAATCAAATCTGGAGCTAATCCCACTCCTGGTCGAAACAGGTTAAAAAGAATTAAAGCAATAGTAACAGCTAAAATCTCGCTAACGAACATATAACCTAAAGCATTTCGAGCCAAGCTTTTCATTCTTTTGAGATTATTCCCCATATCACCTAATGCAGCCACCAACGCAGAACAAATCAGCGGAAGTGCAAAAAGTTTGAGTAAATGAATGAAAATTTCACCTATGAAATGAATGGATTCGAAGAGCGATGAAGCTAATACTCCCAAAAAAATAGCCAAGACCACACTGACTAAAGTTAACTGAGCATTGTATCGTTTTAAAATACTTATCATAAGAAAAGCCGTAGTACAGTATCTTAGCTTAAAAGTCAACCAATGACCTGAAAAATATACTTTAATACGTCTGACTTCAGAATAAAAAAATATCCATTTAAAACTAATAGAAATAGGACACCTTCAAAATCACCTTGAAGGTGTCATTTAGATGATTGAGTTCAATTCACTTTTTCTGCAATCAAAGTTTCTGTCAATAACATCATACTAGCTACGCTTGCAGCATTTTGAAGTGCACAACGAGCTACTTTAGTAGGATCGATCACCCCAGCTAAAATCAAATCTTCATATGTTTCCGTGAGAGCATTAAACCCCCAGGAAAGTTTTTCCTGCTGAAGAACTTTATCGACTACAATAGAACCTTCAAATCCAGAGTTGGCTGCAATCAACCGCAAGGGTTCCTCAAGAGCCCTCTTCAGAATATTCACTCCTGCTTGCTGTTCAATAGATAAATCACCGAGAGACGATAAACCACGAGAAGCCCGGAGATAAGCAGTTCCGCCTCCAGGAACTATTCCCTCTTCAATTGCAGCACGAGTAGCGCTTAGAGCGTCTTCTACACGAGCTTTCTTTTCTTTCATTTCCATTTCGGAAGGTGCCCCAACATTAATGACCGCAACGCCTCCCACTAATTTCGCAAGGCGCTCTTGAAGCTTTTCACGATCATATTCAGAGGTAGTTCCTTCAATTTGAGCACGAATTGATTTCACCCTTAAATCTATATCAGATTTCTTACCCGAACCGCCTACAATGGTCGTATTATCCTTAGAGATTGTGATTTTTTTTGCTTGGCCAAGATCCTCCAAACGAACTCCTTCCAACTTGTGGCCCAAGTCTTCAGAAATCATGACACCCCCAGCAAGAAGCGCAAGATCCTGCAACATTTCTCGGCGTTTCTCGCCATAGCCAGGAGACTTCACAGCAGCAACCTGAAGTGTTCCTCGAAGCTTATTCACTACGAGTGTTGCCAGAGCTTCGCCTTCAATATCTTCAGCGATAATAACCAAAGACTTGGAACTCTGTGCTACTTTCTCAAGAAGGGGTACCATATCCTTCATTGAATTGAGCTTCTTATCATAAAAGAGAATATAGGGATTCTCAAACGCTACTTCCATTTTTGCTGAATCGGTAACGAAATAGGGCGAAAGATACCCGTGATCAAATTGCATCCCTTCAACAAGATCTAAGGTAGTTTCAGCAGTTTTACTTTCCTCAACAGTAACAACACCTTCTTTACCCACTTTTTCCATAGCTTCAGCGATAATTTTTCCTATATCGGGGTCATTATTCGCAGAAATACATCCAATTTGAGCAATTTCCTTTTGATCTTGAATAGGTTTAGAAATCTTTTTTAACTCAGAAACAACAGCACGAACAGCAGCATCCATTCCCACCTTCAACTGTATAGGACTATGACCTGCACTCACAATCTTCGCACCTTCACGATAGATCGCCTGAGCTAGTACTGTAGCAGTAGTAGTTCCATCGCCTGCATCATCATTGGTTTTTGAAGCAACTTCACGGACCATTTGGGCGCCTATATTTTGAAACTTATCAGATAGCTCAATTTCTTTTGCAACCGTAACACCGTCTTTAGTGATATTAGGAGCGCCATACGATTTTTCAATGACAACATTCCGGCCTCTTGGGCCTAGTGTCACTTTAACAGCATCAGCAAGAGCATTTACTCCTGTTAGAATAGAAAGACGAGCATTTTCAGAAAACTGAAGTTCTTTAGCAGACATAATGGATCTCCTTAAAAATTTTTTATCTAATTAGTATTTTCAAAAACGGCGAGAATATCTTCCTCACGCATCATCAACAAGTCATCGCTGTCAATCTTTACCTCTGTTCCACTCATCTGACTAAATAAAACACGGTCACCTTTTTTGACATCCAACGGTCGTAGCTCGCCCTTCTCTGAAATGCGTCCCTGTCCTACAGAAACCACTTCACCTTGAATGGGCTTTTCTTTTGCCGTATCTGGAATAATAATACCCCCCCTAGAGATATCACTCTCTGGAAACCTTTTTACAAGCACGTGATCATGCAATGGCCTAACTGGCATAATACTTTCTCCTAATGCTATTAGAGTGACAACCAAATGAGCGTTGTCAATCCTAGGGAATCTTATTTCTAAGACCAATGGCCAGATAGCAAAAGTCAACCCCTAAAAACTGATTTTAAAAGTTTCTGATTTCATTGCTCTGCGGAATTAATCACAACTGAGGATCCGCTTCTACAACAGAAGTCATAATTAATGTTCAAAATAAGAGAAGTACTAGAAAATGTAAAATGAATATAAAACCCTCCTTTAGCGGCAACAGAGTTAAACATCAGTACTATATAACTATTTAATTGATACAAAATAGAGATCCTGCAGGAGGTAAACATGTCATGCCAGAAATATTCGGAGTGATCTCAACAATGCCATTTTTTAGATAACTAATATCAATCATCCATACACACGCTTGGGCCTATTTATAATAGAAGCTATACTAGGCAAATTTATTCAAGAGCCTAAAACTAAAGCACATCCAAAATAAATCATATCACAAAACCATAGACGCAATAAAATCAAACAAAATAAAACA
>CAIYTD010000276.1 GCA_903928955.1 Oligoflexia bacterium
CCCCCATCAGTTCGCCGCAATGAGCGCCCGCTCATGCAGCACCAACTTGCCTTTGCGCGCCTCGACCGTGTAGGTGGCATTCGCCATGAGCCGCTCAAGCCACACGCGCCCTTTAAGAAAAAAGCCGCCTATCCTTGCCTGCGCAGTGGGGTAGACGGCTTTATAAAATGCCTGGATCACTTACAACTTAATGTCTTCTAATTGCTCTTTTGGAATAGAACTATTTATTAGATTTTTTAAGTCCTACAAATAAATCTAACCAGTCAGGATAATCATTCGAAAAATCAAAATAATCATCCACGTACTCTAATCCAATTTTTTTCAACCGTTCCTCATAAACTTTAATTTCTTCACCACCAAAATGTGGCCCATAAGAAATTAATTCTTTATTTTCGTCCAGAGGATCAGACTCAAAAACCTTTGTTTTAATAGTATCTAAAGCGATTTTTTTCTCTTCCAAAGATGATTTTCTAATTACGAGACCAAAATAATTTGTTATTTTTACTATATCTTTCATTCTGTATGTCTCTCAAGGGTGATAAATTCTCACATTGTAAATTGGGGTATTAGCGACTGGCTGAATTATCTGCCGCCATGTTTCATGTCCTCCTTGACCAAGCGTCTGTGCTGGAACATCAAAATCGACTCTTATGGGTCCAAACGCCTCTCTTCGCAATCCTCCGGGCGTCATCACATATATACGAATGCCCCCATCTCCTGCTTCCGTTCCAACCCCAGGAGGAATTCGAGTCGCCCCATTCTCTGCCCATATTGCGGCTTCTCTTTTTTTTAGAACGAACTTAACCAGCAAGAGAGTGAACCAGTTTTCAGCAGCTCAATTGGACTTAACCAAGGTAATCGCAGGGGGAAATCAACTGATTAACCACTTTTTGAAAATAAACACGCAATTGCTCCAGATAGGTTACATCTGTTTCAAAGTTAACTGTGATCGAACTCCCTCCCTGCTTTTTATGAAAGTTAGAGGAACAAATTAAGTGGCCGCGGTTATCACTTTTTTCAAAACCTATTGAAAACTGCGAAAAATGAGGACTTAACTTGGCTTTGAAACCTCTCGATTGCACGAGAGACTCGGCTTCCTTAACAAACGCCTCCAAGAACTCCTTATCTATCCAGGCGCTTTTAAGTTTGCCTTCGAAATCTTCGCTTTTTACTAGCATAGTAAACTGCGCTGTAGGCTCCTGGCCCTCCACTGCGACATCCTCAATCTTATCAATCGATAGCCTTGATGTCCCATCAAGTGAAACAATATCCATTTTCATCTCCTAAGCGCGTGTACAATAACAGGCAATATGCCATCTGGTCTAGGTGCCCGAAAAGCAATTTCCCAGTCACCGACATTTATTGCCCGACCTGTTTGAACAGACTCTCTCCAAGCACCAGTTCTAACCGCTTCTTCAACCGCCTGATGGAAACTATTCAATAGCCCCTGGTTATTCATTGGTGTGCCGTGTGTGTGGGAGCGACCTAAATACTCAGCCATATGCTCGGTTGCATTTGGATTTACCCAAAACCTCTCAGAACCAGCTTCAACTTGAAAGTGTCTAGGAATTTGAGTTCGAGGCCATGTCTCAGAAGGGTGACTAATACGATCCCATACATTTGCGCCAGTCGTCCCAGTATCACCTCCACCAGGAATACCCATCTCAATAATAGTATCGTTGACGTTTAAAGGTTGATTCGGAGTAAAAACCGTCGTGCTCCCGGGAGCTTCACCGACGGGTGTTTGGGTGCCTCTATTTTGCTCAACTGGAGCAGTGGGAGTTTGAGTGGTGGTATTTCCGAGCACATCGCGTGTGGGAATCTCAACGGTTGTAGTTTGCGGTAAGTTGGGGGCGATTGCCATTTCAATGACTTGTGGGGCGAGAAGTACTGTCGCTCCCATTCCCAGTGCTGCTTCACCTACAGGATTGGTAAAAGCAATGGCTGCCTCTCCAGCTTCGCCCATTGCAAGACCTAGATTTAGCTCTCCAAGAAGACCGCAATTATGCACCAAAACCCCGGCCGCATAGTAGGTGTGGGTTCCCTCAACTTCTAAATTGTAGACAGTAAATGGACCGCGAACGCTGACGACCTCTTCAATTTCAACCGAACCTCCTGAAATCGTTTTCAGATGATTGCCCTTGTCGAGATCCCGAGCAGGAACCCAAGTCCTACTCTCCTGAACATAAAAAGGATGCTCATCGGTTGCTTGGAGAGTGCGC
>CAIYTD010000277.1 GCA_903928955.1 Oligoflexia bacterium
ATCTGAGGATTCCTCGGCTTCTATTTTTTTGGATGGACTTTAGTAAACTCTAGCGACTCAAGAAAAATTATATATCTAAAGAATAGCAGCTAAACGAGCTCCTTGACTAATTGCTCGCTTCGCATCGATTTCAAGAGCTAGATCAGCTCCTCCGATAATGTGTATCTTAGGTTTTTTGTTATTAAAATCGGTAAATAAATTTCGTAATGATTCCTGACCGGCGCAAATGACAATATGATCTACTTTAAGAACTTGGCTTTTCCCATTATGCTCAATATGTAATCCTTTATTGTCTATTTTTTTATATTTAACTGCATTCATCATGATAACCTTTTTACTAACAAGCTCTGCTCTGTGAATCCACCCAGTTGTTTTTCCTAATTTCAATCCCATTTTTCCAGCGGTTCTCTGTAAGAGATAAATTTTACGGGAACAAGGAATGATCTCTCGCATCACTCCTTTAACTCCTCCTCTCGCTTGCATCGATGGATCAATGCCCCAATGCCTTGCAAAAGTAAGCGGGTCTGGTGTTAAAACGTTATTAGGATGCGCTAAAAATTGAGCTACATCAAATCCGATTCCACCTGCGCCAATAATAGCTACAGATTGTCCAACTTCATATTTTCGATTCAAAACATCAATATACGATATAACTGTGGGGTGATCAATACCGGGAATCATAGGTTTCCTCGGCACAACACCAGTCGCTAATATGACATGATCATATTGATTATTCATTAAATCATGCATTTGAGCACGGTAATTTAATTTTAACTTTACATGATTGAGTTGAAGCTGTTTATTAAAGTATCGAATAGTTTCTTGAAATTCCTCTTTTCCTGGTATCATCTTTGCTAAATTAAATTGACCCCCAATCTCTGAATTTGCTTCATATAGCGTGATATCATGCCCGCGCTGAGCAGCTAGGGTTGCAAAGGAAAGACCTGCAGGTCCAGCACCTATAACCCCTATTCTTAATTTTTGAATAGTTGGTTGAATTAATAACTCTGTTTCATAGCAAGCTCTTGGATTAACAAGACAAGACGCTTGCTTGCGACTAAATACATGATCTAAGCATGCTTGATTACATCCTATGCAAGTATTAATTTCATCTTCCCGACCAGATTTTGCTTTTATCACAAATTCGGGATCAGCAAGAAAAGGGCGGGCCATCGACACCATATCAGCCTCGCCTTGAGCTAAAATATTTTCAGCAATTTGTGGCGTATTAATACGATTAGTAGCAATAAGAGGAATTTTAAGTTCGAGTTTCATTTGCTGAGTAACCCAGGAAAAAGCTGCTCGCGGAACCATCGTAGCAATTGTCGGGATTCGGGCTTCGTGCCATCCTATACCTGTATTAATAAGTGTTGCACCTTCTTGTTCGATTTTTTTTCCTAAAAAAACAACTTCTTCCCAACTACTTCCATCATCAACTAAGTCTAGCATCGAAAGTCGGTAGATAATAATAAAGTTTGGACCTACTTTTTCACGCGTACGTCTTATAATTTCAACAGGAAATCGAATTCTATTTTCATAATCTCCACCCCAACAATCAGTTCTAAGGTTGGTTCTTTTAGCAATAAATTGATTTATTAAATAACCTTCAGAGCCCATAATCTCGATGCCATCGTAACCCGCTTTTTTTGCAAGAGCTGCGCATTGAACGAAATCTTGAATGGTTTTTTCTATTCCGCGCTGACTAAGTGCCCAGGGGCGAAATGGAGTGATAGGTGATTTAACAGCAGAAGGACCTACTGCAAATGGATGATAAGAATACCGTCCAGCATGAAGTATTTGGAGTACAATTTTGCCATCTTCAGCATGAACCGCTTGAGTTACAATTTTATGCTTCCTAATATGCCAAAAGGAGCTCAATTGAGATGCAAATGGTGAAACTCGGCCGTAAACATTAGGAGCAATGCCTCCAGTTACTATTAGGCCGACTCCTCCACGTGCACGTTCAGCATAGAATTTGGCTATTTTGTGAGCAGCCCCTTCTTCTAATCCTGTATGCATAGAACCCATGAGAACCCTGTTTTTAAGCTGAGTAAATCCCAGGTCTAGTGGAGATAGAAGATGTGGATATTTTTCTTTTTTTTGTGTTATCTTCATTGAGTAAATAAAACGTATGTTACCCAAAACTTCCTGTCAATATACAAAGCTAGATAGATTATAAAGCTTATTTTTTTAAATTGATGTACCATATTACACTCTTTAAATCTGAGGATTGAAGGTGTTTAGGGCACAAATAAGTCCCACATTAGAAGTTATTTATGAATTAATATTGTCTCAATTCATTTTCAATCTTTGGATCTTATAAATGTAATTCAAAAATTAATTAGTGTCTCATACTCGATCAAAACATTGCAACTTGCTTTAAAGGATGATAAAGATAGGGGGATATATTTTCTCTAGGTAAGCCTAAATTTTTTAAATTTGGCATCTCTTATAGACGCTGTTAAGTGCTGTTTTAGGCAATAAAGCGATAGTTGGGTTTCAAGAGACTATTCTGTTTTCTCCTCATGATCACCAGTTCTCGAACTGCGATAAATCAAGTGATCAAGCTGAGATCTGAAGGTATTTTTGATCACATATTGAGTAAAGTTGCATCGGGTCGATTTCATTCACTAGATAAATTGGGTAATGAGGAGTTAAGTACTTATGATGTTTAATAATCTTGGGCTAATTCAGCCTATTTTAAATGCTGTTCATTCTGAAGGCTATGATCGACCGACGCCTATTCAGATTCAAGCAATCCCCCATGTTTTGGCGCAAAAAGATCTATTGGCATGCGCTCAAACGGGAACAGGAAAGACGGCAGCTTTTGCTCTGCCCATTTTACAGAGACTGGCTAGCTCAAAAACAGGATTTCAGCGAGAAATTAGGTCTCTGGTTTTAACTCCAACACGAGAGTTGGCTTCTCAAATTGCTGAAAGCTTTTCTGTTTATGGAAGAGGCTTGGATCTGAAAACAACAGTGATTTTTGGGGGCGTTAATCAAAAAGGGCAAGTAAAAGTTTTAAGGCAAGGAATTGATATCTTAGTTGCTACTCCAGGTCGTTTATTAGATCTCATTAATCAAAGATTAATTCATCTGGGAAAATTAGAAATTTTTGTTTTAGATGAAGCAGACCGTATGTTAGATATGGGCTTTATTCATGATGTCCGTAGAATTATTCAAGTTATTCCGAAAAAAAGACAAACTTTATTTTTTTCTGCAACTATGCCTCCTGATATTCAACAACTAGCAGATAAAATTCTTACCCAACCGATTCGCATTCAAGTAGACCCTATTTCTTCAACGGTTGAGCAAATTAAGCAGTCTATTTATTTTATCGAAAAAAGTAAAAAAACTGCACTCCTCATTCATTTATTACAAGATCCATCGATTAGTCGTGCACTGGTATTTACACGGACTAAAAGAGATGCAAATCGTGTTTCAGAATCTCTTAATTATTCAAAAATACATGCGGAGGCAATCCATGGAAATAAATCCCAGGGTGCTCGCGAACGAGCTTTAGGAAATATCAAATCAGGTCACACCCGTGTATTAGTCGCCACAGACATAGCAGCTCGAGGAATTGATATTGATAACGTAACTCATGTTTTTAATTTTGATATTCCTAATATTCCTGAAAGTTATGTTCATCGTATAGGCCGTACCGCACGTGCAGGAAGCTCAGGAGTGGCAATGGCTTTTTGCTCCAATGAAGAACGAAGTTTTTTAGCAGATATCGAGAGAGTGATAAAAAAGAAGGTTCCTCTGAGCGAAACTCCTCAGGGTCTTGTAAGTGAAGCAAAAGCTCCTTATAGTCGAAGCTCCCGCTCCCCAGGATCAGGGCAAAGCCAATCTAAAGGAAGATGGAACGGAAAGTCTGACAAGTCAAAAATAGAGAAAACTAGTTTTAGTGCAAAAAATCCGCGCCCTCTCATAATAACTAAGATGTCTCATAAAAGATAAGCTCTAAATGTCAGCCAGTTATCCCTAGGATACGAACCTAATACGGCGCACTAGCCGAGTAATTACCTTGAACAATGGTGCTCACTCTAAATATACGATAAAAGAATGAAATGGAAATTTCATGGGAACAGCTTCAGCCTGCAACATTACAGGCTGTCATTGAAGAATATGTTTCTCGCGATGGAACAGATTATGGTGAACAGGAAATAGATCACGTCGTAAAAACTGCCCAAGTACATCAACTCCTGCGAGAAAATAAAATAAGATTAGTTTTTGACCTTGAATTAGGAAGTTGTAATTTTATAAGTACTGAACTTAAAGGTTAAAATTACTTATTTTTGGAATATCTCCGCAAATAATGGGAATTCCCCAAATTATTTGAACTGAAAATGCTTCTTGATCGATTTTATTTGTTTCAGAGAGAGTAAACAAGTGAGCAATAATGAAATTCCATGAGAGCTCTTTTGGAGAGGGCAATCCTAGGGCATGAGCTTTCTCCATATGCTTCGGTGCTAACAAGGCTGCTCTTAAAATAGACTCGAGTACATGTCGAGTCATACAATAGTGCTGGCTATTGCCTTCTAAATTAGCGATGACGATTTTGAGATAATCAGCAATTCCTTCAAACTCAGCTTCTTTGTAAGCGACGCGAATATTTTCTTCAATTTGATGAATATCAAGTGGTTCTGGGGGTACAGAAAGAGGCCTCGGAAATTGTGGACCTTTCTCGAGGCTTTGGAAAAAGCCTACAGTAGTGCTCATTGGGACAAATTCAGCACATAAAATGGGAATTCCCATAAGTTGAAAAGGTTGAGCAAGTCGATCGAAATAATATTTTGCAAAATAAATCGCTAAATTTTCAGAAAAAATCAGCTTTTTACTTATTTTTTCTGATTCTCTATTGGATAGTTTAGAATAGAGTGGCATTCTTTCCTGATTCAACTGAATAGCCGCTTTAAGATGCTGTTCAAAACAGTTCAATTGAACTGGATGATCCATTGGATGTGCTTTTTTTGAAAAAAGCCCTACATTTAAACAGCCAACTATAACTATTACTTGAACCCGATTCAGAATTGAGAAAAATTTTTCGATTGATGAACGAAACACTAAATAGGCCATTTAACTAACCCCCCTTAAAACTCTATATGTTTAGGGAAGCCATTGAGTCAATTGATCCTTTGCAAATAGTGACCTTCGCGGACAACTTTTCAACCGCAACGCGTAGTTTTTCGATATTAATCCCCCACACAAGCTTTTACCTTCGGTATCACCTCTAAAGAGCCATGACGAAGATTTTACAACCAACTGCAGTGCTATCGGCAAGCAGAAAAATGAAATTAAAACTGAAGCAAGTGCAGCTGACATGAATAGATGATATCGTGATCCTTACTAGTCTAATGAGAACAAATTTGATCTAAGACATTGCTTTTTCATTAATATTTTGCATCCATGAGGTATAAAAAATGCATCTCAAGCTAACTCCCGCAACCATTTTAGAACTGAACTCCATTTTAAAAATGGTGAAAGAGTATCACAACTTAGATCACCTTCCCTATAATGAAGATATCATTACCCGGGTACTCACCGAGCTCATGAAAGACCCATTGCTAGGACGCATCTGGCAAATTCATCAAGAACAACAAGTCATCGGCTACACTCTCATTACGTTTGGATTTAGTATTGAATATGAAGGTAAAAACGCATTTATTGACGAGCTCTTTCTCATGTCAGACGCCAGAGGTAAAGGTATAGGCGGACAAGTTCTCACCCTTATTAAAAAGGCTGCACAAGAATTAGGAATAAAAGCTCTCCACCTAGAGGCAGAGCGCAGCAATCTACGAGCTATTAGCTTATATCATAAATTTGGATTTAAAGACCCTGACAGAGTTTTGATGACTTATTGGATTTAAAGATATTGAAAAGTTTAAATTCCAGACCCAAGAACCGCCACTAGCGTTTTTTTATTCACATGACTACCTTTAAAACAGGCACTTCCATGAAGCTCTAATAGTCCACTCAGGCTAATATC
>CAIYTD010000278.1 GCA_903928955.1 Oligoflexia bacterium
TATAAATAATGGAGGTGGAAAAATTTTCTCTCGTCTCTTTTCGCAACAGGAATTTCAAAATAAACATTTTATAAGATTTTCTTCTTGGGCAAAAATGTGGAATGTTAAATATAAAACGTGGAATAATATTCCTAAAAATTTGGACTTAGAAGAGCATCATCAGATCATTGAGATGATTCCTAATGAACAAGCAACTGATCGTTTTTGGAAACAAGCAATTTTAGACGGTTTAGCATGAAGGCAAAGGAGGACTCCCTTTTTACTTTACATTGTTTACCTGGATTCCTTGGTCAGTCGCGGGATTGGGACTCTATTTTGCCTATGAGAATCAATCGGTATTGCTATGATTTTTTTTCTCATCGAGGAACCCCTCCTTCCTTTGATTTATTTGATTTGGGTGAGTGGATTAATACTCGAGCTGCAGGGATGCCGAATCCCCGTGTCTTGATGGGATACTCTTTCGGTGGCCGAGTGGCATTGCACGCGCTCATTCAAAACTCAAAACTCTGGACTGCAGGAATCATTGTATCGGCTCATTTAGGTTTGCAAAATTCTATGGAGCGACAGTCTCGCCGTTTATCCGATTTGGCTTGGGCAGAGAGATTTTTAAAGGATGACTGGGGGAGCTTGAGGGACGATTGGAATTCGCAGCCTCTTTTTCGTTTTGCCTCAGTCCAAGCTGAGAAGTGCGAATTCGAATATTCACGATTTGCACTTTCTCATGCCTTACAAGCAGGATCACTCGCAAATCAAAAAGATCTGAGGGCAGAGTTGAGTCTTCTAGAGCTTCCCCTGCTATGGATTTCTGGAGAGCAGGATGCTAGGTTTGAAAAGTTAATGAGGGAAGCAGTGGCACTTAATCCTCGATTTCAGGGGAGGTGTGTTTCGGGCGCAGGTCATCGAGTGCCATGGGATCAGTCTGATGCCTTTCGTCAGATTTTATTCGATTTTTTGCAGAGCCTGGTAGGAATTTAAGCCCCCCAGGAGAGGAGAAAAGAGTGATAGAAACTTGGATTCAGATTCGTAAATTTGAAGATATTAAATTGGAAAGAACAAAGGATGGTATTGCAAAAATAACGATCAATCGTCCTCAAGTTCGGAATGCATTTCGGCCTGAAACAGTCAAGGAACTCTTGGAGGCATTTGACTACTGTCGTGACGAAAGTTCCTTAGGCGTCGTGATTCTCACTGGGGAAGGAAACGAAGCATTTTGCTCGGGTGGGGATCAAAAAATTCGAGGGCGTGGCGGATATCTCGGAAAAGATGGTGTTGCGCGCCTCAATGTTCTGGATCTTCAGAAAAAAATCAGATCTTTGCCTAAGCCTGTTGTAGCAATGGTGGCAGGTTATGCTATCGGAGGGGGGCATGTTCTTCATATTGTTTGCGATCTTACTATTGCCGCTGAAAATGCACGATTTGGACAGACAGGGCCTAAGGTGGGATCCTTTGATGGAGGTTTAGGAAGTAGTTATTTGGCTCGAATTGTGGGTCAAAAAAAAGCGCGTGAGATCTGGTACCTTTGTCGGCAGTATTCAGCTGAAGAAGCTTTGAAAATGGGCCTTGTGAACCACGTTGTTGCTTTGGATGAGTTAGAAACGGAAACGATGAAATGGAGTCGTGAAATGCTACAGCACTCTTCTTTAGCTATTCGGTGTTTAAAGGCTTCACTGAATGCTGATTGTGATGGTCAAATCGGTCTTTTGGATTTAGCTGGAAATGCCACTCTGCTTTATTATCTTTCTGAAGAGGCCCAAGAAGGACGCGATGCTTTTGTTGAAAAGCGTAAACCCAATTTTGGAAAGTTTCAAAGGTTGCCGTAGAAATGGGAATCCGGCATTGGAAATCTTGGTTTTTAGCTACTCGTCCTAAGTCACTTACGACTGCATTAGTGCCTATTTTGGTCGGTACTGCCTTGGCATATGCGATCCACCATCAAGTTCAACTTTTTCTCAGCGTCTTTGCCCTTTTGAGTGCGCTCTTGATTCAGATTGGTACTAATCTCATCAACGATGCGATGGATTTTAAAAAAGGAGCAGACACCGCCGAAAGGATTGGGCCTCGCCGTTCTATTCAAAATGGAATTTTAAATTCGCGAGTTGTTTGGTGGGGAGGTATTATTTGTTTTATTATTTCACTTGTTTTCGGTATTCCACTTGTTCTTTCTGGAGGCTTTCCTATTCTTATTATTGGATTTTTTTCTCTTCTCGCTGGCTATGCCTATACAGGTGGACCTTTTCCGTTGGCTTATTTAGGTTTGGGTGATCTGTTCGTTATTATTTTTTATGGATGGATTGCCGTAGGTGGTGTTTACTATCTTCATACTGGTGAAATAGATTTTCCAGCAATAATCGCGGGTTCTCAGGTGGGCTTTTTGGCAACTGTGCTCATTGCAATTAATAATTTGAGAGATTCTCATACAGATCGAAAAGCAAACAAAAGGACGCTCGCTGTTCGATGGGGCATCCGGTTTGCGAGAGTAGAAATCACGGGGCTTTGTTTTTTGCCCTTTTGTGGAAGTTTTTTTTGGTATTTACAAGGCTTCCATTGGGCTGCCTTTTTGCCTATTGGCATGCTTCCGGTGGCTGTGATTTTAGTCCAAAAAGTGAGAAATACGGAACCTCATGCGGTTTATAATCAAATTTTTTCTCAAGGAGCTTTTCTCCATTTAGGCTTTGGAATTCTTCTCAGTTTAGGACTTTCATTTCAATGAAGACTCATTTTTTTCGTTATGAACTTGTACCTTGGGGTCCTTTAGGAAGTATTGCTTCAGCTCAGTCCAGGCATGGATCGCTTTTAAAAGTTCAGTTTATCGATGGAACATGTGGATATGCGGATTGTTTGCCATGGCCTGAACTAGGAGATCTTCCTCTTGATGTTCAATTGCGACTTTGGAGGGAAGGGCATTTCACTGAATTGATGAAAAGATCCCTTCATTTTGCTCAAGTCGATGCTCGTGCTCGATCTGCTGGGAAAAGTCTTTGGACGCAACTTGAGATTCCTCTGAGTCATGCTCTGATTACTGATCTGAGACAGCTGACTCCAGATGGATTGAGTTTGCTTTCAGAGCAGGGTTTTACTCACCTCAAGGTCAAAGTGGGTGTGCGACCGTTAGATGAAGCAAAATGGCTTTTGGAGCTCGACAACTTTTTGAAACGTTTTCATTTAAAAGTGCGTTTAGATTTTAATTCTGCTCTTTCTTTTGAAGCATTTCAATTATTTATGGAGACTTTGGGGCCTGTTCGAGAGCAGATTGATTTTATCGAAGATCCAACCCTTTATCATCCTGCTTTCTGGGCAGAGGCTCAAGTTCGCTGGGGTGTTCGACTTGCTTTAGATCGCCTTTCAGGCGTGCCCTTGGTTCCTGGATCTTTTTCTGTACTCGTGCATAAACCTGCTATTCAAGAATCTGAGTGGGCTGTTCGGATTGCTCACGAACTATCGGTTTCTTTAGTGGTGACAAGCTATTTAGATCATCCAGTCGGACAACTTTCTGCAGCGATGGCAGCCGCAAAAATTGCAAAGCAAAAATCGAAATGTTTAGAGGTTTGTGGACTCATTTCTCAATTTGCTTATCAACCCCATCTTTTTTCACAACAACTTAAAACGCATGGACCCCATTTTATTCCACCGGAAGGGACAGGCTTTGGAATGGATGGGCTTTTGGTTGACTTGCCCTGGAAGGAACTTTCTTATGAGGACAGTGAATGATAGATTGGCAATCCTCTAAAAATGCAGCTTTCTGGAATCCAAAATTTTCATCTGATTTGCAGAAGGAGCTTTTGGGTTTACTGGCTTCAGTGGAAGGTCAATTTCAATCTCATCTTTTTTTGTTGACTTCAGGCACTACCGCTCAATCGAGTTTAGATTTTAAATGGGTCGCTATTGAAAAAAATGCTCTCCTTGCTTCAGGAGTACAGGTCAATCGACATTTAGAGTCTAATTCCACGGATGTTTGGCTTCACCCCTTGCCGAATTTTCATGTGGGAGGTTTAGGTATTTGGGCACGTAGTTATTTGAGCGGAGCGAAAGTACTTCCTATGGTGGAGGGCTGGTCGGTATCTGCTTTCTTACGGATTATTGAATCTCATTCGGTTACTTTAACTGCCTTTGTTCCTACTCAAGTGTATGATTTAGTCAATCTTGGAATTCAAAGTCCGCCTTCTTTGCGTGCGGCAGTCGTAGGGGGAGGTGCACTATCTCCAGTCCTTTTTCAACGTGCACTTCAATTGGGGTGGCCACTTTTACCCTCATACGGAATGACAGAAACAGGATCACAAATTGCTACAGCCGCTTTGAATTCACAAGATGGTTTATTAGAAATATTACCCCATTTGGAAGTACAAGAGACTTCAGAAAGGGTTTTGAAAGTAAGGGGGAAGTCTCTATTTTCTTCTTATATTTATAGAAGAAATGATCAAGTCATTTGTGATGATCCCAAGAAGAATGGCTGGTTTTATTCTCAAGACCGAGGTCAGAAGCTGGGAAATCAATTGAAGATTTTAGGTCGTCTGGGGGATTTTGTTAAAATTGGTGGGGAAAGTGTTGAATTAGAAAAGTTGCGGGTAATTTTAGATCAGGTTCAAGGGGAAGAAAAAATATCGGCTGATATTGCTTTATTGGCTGTACCGGATGAACGCTTGGGGCATGTGATCCATCTCGTTTCAGATGCACGGTTGAGCTTAGTTGATGCGACTCAGTTAATGGAGCGTTATAATGCATGCGTTCTAGGCTTTGAGAAAGTAAGGAAATGGCATTCTTTGACTCGACTTCCTCGAACGGAACTGGGTAAGTTGATTGCTTCAGCCTGTTTGCGGGAGATCGAAGGAAGTTAATTCTGTTTAAAGTGGAGGTGATTCATGGATTTTATGAGGACTTTAATATTGCAGCTCTGTGTGAGCAGTTTTATTTTATTCCAGTCTTTTTTTTCGGGAGCTTCAGATTTAAAAACAGTTGAAAACGTTCAATTAGATAGATATATGGGTGATTGGAATGTGATTGCAAATATTCCAAACTGGATTGAAAAAGACTGTATTTCCTCAATCGAGAGTTATGCGCTCAGAAGCGATGGAATGATAGATAATTGGTTTGTTTGCCATAAGAGTGATGGAACTGAGACTAAACTGTCTTCTCTTGCTTGGGTCAAAAATACAGCTACTCATGCAGAATGGCGGATTCGTTTTAACTGGGATACTTTCTTAGGAAAAATTCCTGTTCCATTTCATTTTAGTTACTTTATCATCGATTTAGATTCTGAAAATTATACCTATACTGTAGTGGGTCATCCCAACAGAAGTCTTCTTTGGATTATGTCACGCAATCCAATATTGGATGAAAAAATCTATCAAGAAATTCTTATTCAGGTGGCAAAGCAAGGATTTGATATTTCTAAAATTGTAAAACTTCCTCAATTTAAGTAAATGGATAGATCAAGGCTGCTTTTATAGGATAGGGTGATTACTATGATGAAAATTTTCAAGACACTCTTTATTTTAGGTACTTTTTTGACTTTAGCCGCATTAAAAGTGAATGATGAGGCCCCACAGTTTACGAGCATCAATCAGGATGGAAAAGTGGTCAAGCTTTCTGACTATCAAGGCAGATTTGTTCTTCTCTATTTTTACCCCAAGGACAATACTCCTGGTTGTACTCAGGAAGCTTGTAGCTTTCGAGATGAATATTCAAAGCTCAAGGCATTAAATACGGTGATTCTTGGGGTCTCTACTCAAGGCCAAAATAGTCACTTGGAGTTCAAGAAGAAACACAAATTACCCTTTGATCTTCTTGTAGATAAACGTGGTAAATTAGCTGAGTCATTTGGAGTTGGCAGTTTCCCCTTGATTGGTTTGATCCGAAGAGAAAGTGTTTTAATCGGTCCTGATCAGAAAATTGTTAAAATATACACGGATGTAAATCCATTGACACATACCCAAGAAGTTTTAGAAGATATTCAAAAGGCATCTACAAAAGGCATTTAAATGATGCGTTCTGAATGAGGAATGCTTGGTTTTTGGTCTTTTACCATAACAGTGAGACGAGCCTGGCAGATCGGTAGTTCTTTAGGCTGTGCAGCATCAAAAATTTGAATTTCCCAGACATGAATTAATTTTCCGAGTCGAATGGGAGTCGCACGACCGAGGATGCTGCCTTTTTGGATGCTCCGGAGATGGCTTGCGCTTACTTCAATTCCAACACATTGTTTGTTTTGAGAACCACTGACTAAAAGTGAAGCAACACTTCCTAGTGATTCTGCAAGAACTACGGATGCACCTCCGTGTAAAATTCCAACAGGATTTTTTGTTTTTTCGTTTACGGGCATTGTTGCCTCGATAAAGTTTGTTCCTATTTTAACAAATAGAATTCCTAAAGATTCGTGAATCGTTCCCTTGTTTGTCGCGTTTAAATTGTCGATGCTAATTGAATCTTTCCAGATTTTCATGAGAATCTTTTAACATAAAATCGATGAAAGGCCGAGCAAATCATTTGCCCGGCTTACTGAAGTGCTATCTCAACTCTAGAATTTCTTTCTGTTCATTTAATTTTTTTAATTCATGGTACATCTTATATTGAAGAATTAACGAGGGTTTTATTTCTTTAAAACTAATCGGAGTGAACGCTGTATGAGGTAAGTTTTCACTGGCTGCAGGTTTAGGCATAATGCCTAAGAGATTCATAAAGAATGCTGCTCCAGTTGTTTTCGGATTGGCTCCAAAGAACATTCCAGCATTGAGGCTGATTGGGCCAGCGTTAGCAGGCTGAAAAATGTTTACACCAGGGATATTTTTTCCAGCTGGATCGAGAGCAGAGAAGGGGATTGCAGTGCCTAAAAAAGCAACACTGTTTGAGAAATCAAAATAAAGGATAGCGCCAGTATCTGAAAGAGGTAGAGCGATGAGAGTGCTTGTATGGAGTCCTCCTACGGGAAGGGCGGTGCCATTAGGCAAGAGAGCACTAATGCTTTGGGCATGGGCCGATTGAGTGATGTTCAAAGAGAGGGCGATGTCTCCCCCTCTTGCACAGGTTGTTCCGGGGGTACATAGGATAGGAACCAGAGAGAATTGACCGTAAATAAGCGATCGATTTTGTGGATCAGTAATGGGTATGTTGACAGATGCGAGTATGAAATTGCCTGTAGATAAGCTGACACCGACTTGTATCCATTCGTCACTCCCTTGAGTAAAAGTTTTTGCTTGGATATTTGTTACGATTTGAGTGAGAGGTGAAGTCGTTGATTTGCATGCAATGAAAGGTGTTATCAATATCATTCCAAATAGACTGATTAAATAGGCATTTATTGAGCTTGATTTCAGATTAAACATTTTGCAACTCCTCAGTTTATTAAATTATTTTAGTTTAGTAACTGTATGATTTATTTTTAAATAATAAACTAATTTAGTCAAGTATTTTAAAAGTTTATTAAACTCATCTAAACTAGAAGTATACAAATGTTTAAAGTCTAGTCAGTTTTTATATTATTTTATTTAAAATTCTGAATGATTCTGTGCGTTTTATTCTGGCATGTCTATTGCTTAGTAATTTCGTCTAAAAACAGAGGTGCAGCGGTGAAAGTATTAGGTCAACCAAAAAAAAATGAAATTAAAAAAATTGTTTCTGTTAAGGTTTCCGAATTGACGCTGCAGAAAGCTGTTCAATTAGAGAGATTTATAAAATATTCATCTGCTCAAGGAATCTGGGGAAGAGATGAAAAATTATTACACTGTAATCTCTTGTTAGTGCCTACTTCCAGAAATTATACTGTTTTGCTCGCGCTCGGTAGAAGTAATAATAAGAAGCTTTGATGGGTAATAGATCTTTCGATAGAGGTTGCCATCTGATTGATAATTGTACTTTTAGAGTGTTGCGCCTGCTGAATGATTTGCCAAGCCTTGTCAGAATTAGGGTTTTCATGAAGATACTTTTCTAACGATTTAAGTACAACAATTTGTGGGTATTCGAGAGTCACTTCTGTTGCTGATTCGTGATCGCTTATCCGCCCTGGATAGCGAGTAGAACATTGGCTTAGACTGAGGCAGGGGGGTTCTGAGATCACTTTTTTTAAAAAATTAAAATCTTGATTTGAATTTAAATTCTTTCCGACTAGAAATACGATGGTGCCTCGTGCATTTCTATTTTCAACTTGAAGCTGTTGGTATTTTTCCTCTAAAGCTTCCTTTGCTTGGGCTGAAAGATCGTTGAAGTCGTGATCGAGCCGAGGATCATTGTCATTTCTAGTAAGAAAGATTTCATTTAAAGTTTCTAATTTTTTAGCTATCTCCGATTTTACTTCTAAAGATGGATTGATTGGAGAGGAAGTTTTCAATTGGAAATGGCTAGGTTCCATCTGGATTTTACTTAAAAAGTGCGGAGAAATCATCTCATTCTTGCGGCTTATTATCCAAGCTGTCGTAGTACATCCTGCAATAAATAAAAAACTGTAAAAGAGATCATGCGTTTTCATTTGTAGCACCCTCGAAGACCCCGGAATGTCTTCCGGGGTCTTGATATATTTAGAAGTTTAAGTGCGATACAGATCGTCGTAAATTTGTTGAATTGCGGTTGGGTCAATAATTCTTTTAACTTGGTCGTCGGCATAAATGCCTGCGTCCATTTTTACTTTTTCTGTACAGTTTGTGCAATATTTAGATATGTTTTTTAGCATGATCAAGGAAGATCCATAAGATCCAAAAGGTGTTTCATCGCAAGCTGGTTCGCCTGCTAACTCACTTCCTGTCCAAATGCTTTTCATAGGTTGATTTTGAGGATCTTCAAATGGTTTTGGACAATTTGCATGGGGCCAGTTCCCATGGTTATCCTCAGTGTGCCTAGATTCGTGGAAGACAACCATCAGGCGAGCAATTTGGGGATGACTAAATTTTACATAGTTAGCTGTTAACCACATTTTAGATGAATCCCGGAACGGTATAACGCAAGCCACCGCATTTGCGTTTCCGCAGTTATTCATTCCAATTGAGGTTATCCGAGAATTAAAAAATTGACTATAGGCTTTTCCATCGCTGGGTCCAAATATCTGTTTGTGAAGATCAGATTGTGTTTGGCTTTGAATAGTTTCGATAAATTCTAAATCTTGCGTCATTTGAGTTTGTATTATTTGAGTAACACTGCGATCAAATGTAAACCCAAAGGAAGTAAGTGCTAATAGAATTGCTGTTAATAAGAAAAATGAATGGTTCATTTTATAGTCCCCCTGGATAATGAATATCATTGAGTTCAATAAGAATAAATAATTTTTAAAA
>CAIYTD010000279.1 GCA_903928955.1 Oligoflexia bacterium
ATTTGGTTCTATTAGGTGCTATTTACATAAAGTTGCTCTTGCTCCCTTTTCCGGTATCACGAATGTTTCTGTTTTCGTAGTAAGACCAAAAAAAATAATTTATAGCTCTTTTATAACAGCACTTCTCTTTTCTAGCTCAACTATCGACTGGGCATCTAGAAATAGCAATGGCACAAAGATGCCTACAATCAATTGGGATGTGCTCTCAAGTATGGAGATATCCATACCGTCGGATGCCGATTTACATAAATTTAATTCATTTGCGGATGTGATCTATTCTGAAATACAAGTACTCACGTTAATGCGTTTGAATTTAATTAGTCAGCAGCAAGAGAAGTCAATGGTTTTACTCGCACGGGATAAGAACTAGTATGAATGTTTTTAGTGAGGATGCTTTAGTTGAAGCTTCTGTGATTTCTATTATTAAGGAAATGTGGGGAGCTGGATTCAGGCACATTAACGGCTATACCCCCGAAGGAGACAGCCAACTAAATCGTTCTCACCAAGGTGAAGTAGTATTAACTTCAGAATTGATCCCGGCTTTGAGAAAAATAAATCCTGGTGTTAGCGATGACTTGATAATAGAAGCTGTCGATTACTTAACAAGAGAACAGCCTGAAGGTTCGCTTGCAAATATAAATAGAGATATCTATTTTTTACTAAAAGATGGCTACAAAACTACATATATGGATCCAAACGGCGTCACCGTGGATTTGACTGTGAAATTCTTTGACTTTGCCGAAACTAAGAATAATTCATTTCTTTGTGTATCCCAAATGTGGATCGTTGGTGAACTATATAAGCGCCGGCCCGATATTATCATTTTTGTAAATGGAATACCGATTTACCTTTTTGAGCTCAAGGCTTCACATGTGAAACTCGTAAATGCTTTCACAGAGAATATAAGAGATTACAAAGACACAATCCCAAAGCTATTTTGGTACAACATGGGAATAATCCTTTCTAACGGAATGGAAAGTAAATTTGGCTCTTTAACTTCCCCTTATGAGTTTTTTAACGAGTGGAAGAAAGTCGATGATGAATCAGAAGAAACGAGCACTTCACTTAGAACATTTCTCTTTGGTTTGTGTATGCACAATAGAATTCTTGATATATTCGAAAATTTCGTACTTTTTAACCAATCGGATAACGCTACGAAAAAGATTCTACCTAGGTATTTCCAGTATTTAGGTGTAAACAGAGCTTTCAAGAATGTGATTCGACGCAAAAGCCTTTTAGGAAAACTTGGTGTCTTCTGGCATACGCAGGGTTCGGGGAAGTCATTCTCGATGGTCTTTTTAAGCCAGAAAGTTCTACGAAAAATAGAGGGTAACTTTACGTTCATCATTGTCACTGACCGAAAGGACTTGGATAGACAGGCGTACAAGAACTTTGCTTCGGTTGGTGCAGTCTATGAAAGCGAAGTCCATGCTGACTCGATTCATAATCTGAAAGAATTACTTCTATCTGACCATCGCCAAATTTTCACAACGATACAAAAATTTCAGGATATCAATAA
>CAIYTD010000280.1 GCA_903928955.1 Oligoflexia bacterium
CTGTTATACTAAATTGATATAAATAATCAAGGACTTTTTTATCGGTTAATACGCGCGCCTCTCAATCCGAGCTCCGACAGACGCATAGCCGGAGAGAGGAAAGTAACCATTACGAGCCAGCCCTGATTGAACGAGCCACAGCATTAGGAGAAGAAATAAGAATAGCTAGAGTAGCTAGAGCGTTGGAAATTCCAAGTAGTGCAGTGAAGTCACCGTTTATAACTTAGATGTACAAGGCCATCATAATTATTATGCTTGCGATATATTAGTTCATAATTGCAATGTTGCTGTTATAGGTTCTATTGCTAGCGGCGGTTCAATCGCTCTTGGTGCGTTAGGTATAGCAGCTAGCTGAGCCGAAAACTGTTAATAAACCGCTTCCATTTCAACAAAGGAATAAACAGGATTGATGTCACCTAAATTTTTAGTGATGGCATCCCCACTCCACAAAACACTGACCCCTGCAGAGAGTTTCACTGCTTCTGAGAGAGAATAAATTACTTTCCCATCTATTTCATTTCCTAGAAAAGAAGATGCATTATTTCCCACGTTTCCAATAGGAATGACTCCAGCTAATCTATAGTTTGTAGAATTTGGGTCCATTTTATAAAATTGAAAAAAATCACAAAAAATCGTCCAATCCGCTGCAGGCTTTCCACTCAACTTCAATACTCCGCCGGCGATATTTCTGCGGCCAAAAACGTCTGCAGTTCCTAGCCACTTATGAGCCGCTGAAAAAAACTGATCAAAAGTGGAAGTTGCTGCAAAACCTCCGAGAGAAGCCCTCAGCTCCAGCGCATTTGGAATAGTATATCCCAGTTCTCCATCGACTTGATTGCCAAAAACCGAGCCACTCGCACTAGTTCCTACCTGATAGTCCATCTCCAAACGGTAATCCCAGTAATCGATAGGAGACTTCAGCCTGCTTCCAAATGTCCAAAGAGATAAAGAACTACTGGCGCGCGAATCGGATTTATTCAAGATATAAAAATCCACAGCCCTCAGAGAAGGGCCCCCCTTGAAGGACTGATAAAGCCCCCACAAATCCACGTTCCCCGGACCTGATCCCTTCAAAAATCCACCGTTTTCGACTAAACGACTCCAAAAAAAATCAGTCTGTAAATCAGGAGTACTATAAACCCACTTAAGAGCATCAAACGATCTCCCTATATTATGCCAAACTAATGTTGACCCCAATAAAAGTCCATCCCCATAAAAAAGCATTTGACGACCACCGATGAGTCGAAAATTTGGGAAAAAGCTATAATTGAGATAAGCTTGATGGACTGTTAATGGATTATCAAAAAGCGCACCACTCGTTGCTTGAGGGTTATTAGTATTCGTAGTCAACGGTGTAAATTCAAAATCGCCCAGTATTTTTGCATACTGAGGCTGAAAATAAATGAAATTTTTAGCCTCAGGATCGCCCAAAGGAAAGGTTGCATTGGCCCTAAATCGCAGCAACGAATAATTTCTCGTTCCTTTAAAATCTGTGTTGTCCCGAAACTCCGGCCTCAGTCTCAATTGAGCCCCAAATTGGGGAGATCCGGGAAGCCCTGAAGCACCCGCTAGCACAGAGGTCAAAGGGAAACTCAAAAATAGAAATAAAATAAACGTTTTTTTAACTTTTAACATTTTTACCTAAATAAAAAGTAGATTGTATTTTAAGTTGGATAATCTAATCTATTTCCTATTTAATGTCATTATAATAATTTTATCAGTGGACTAAATTATGAATTATAAGATCACTTTAATTGTAATTAAATTGATCTTATTTAATGAGTCAACTTTCTAAATTTCACACGATGAGGCTGAATAGATTCCACACCTAATCGCTTTTTCTTATCTTCTTCGTATTCCTGAAAATTGCCTTCAAACAGTACAACCTGGCTATCCCCCTCGAAAGCCATGATATGCGAACAAATTCTATCTAAAACCCAACGATCAACACTAATAATCAAAGCGCAACCAGTAAAACTCAATAAAGCTTCTGCTAAGGCTCTTAAAGTATTTATATCCAGATCATTAGTGGGTTCATCTAATAGAAGAACATTTCCACCTGACTTCAAGATTTTAGCCAAATGTACGCGATTTCTCTCCCCACCAGACAGTACTCCTACTTTCTTCTGTTGATCCCCACCTGTAAAATTAAATCGGGCACAATAAGCTCGCGACTGCACTTCTCGATTACCTAAAAGAATTGTTTCATTTTTTCCATCCGAAATTTCTTCCCAAACCGTTTTATCCGGATCTAGAACATCTCGAGACTGATCTACATAAGCAAACTGAACCGTCTCACCTATTCTGATCACGCCTTGATCGGGCTTTTCCTGGCCTGTCAAAATCTTGAAAAGAGTCGTCTTTCCAACGCCATTTGCCCCGATGATTCCAACAAGACTTCCAGGCGGAATATTAAAAGAAAGGCGATCAAAAAGAACACGCTCTCCAAATGATTTACTCATTTGATTCGCTTCAATGACCAAATTTCCTAAACGGGGACCCGATGGAATATAGATTTCCATTTCATCGATACGATCAGGCCTATCTTCCGCTAGAAGATTTTCATAGGCATGCACTCTGGCTTTGCTTTTTGCTTGGCGTGCCCGCGGACTCATCTGAATCCATGCAAGTTCCCGTTGTAAGGTTTTTTGCCGCTTCGACTCAGTTTTTTCCTCTTGCTCCAGCCGCTTTTGTTTCTGACTCAACCAAGAAGAGTAATTTCCTTCCCACGGAATACCATGTCCACGATCCAACTCTAAAATCCAACCTGCAATATTATCTAAAAAATAGCGATCATGAGTAACAGCGACCACAGTTCCAGAATATTTTTTTAAAAACTCTTCTAACCAGCCTACCGACTCCGCATCTAAGTGATTGGTGGGTTCATCTAATAGTAAGATATCGGGTTTCTGAAGTAATAATCGACACAAAGCAACTCTCCGACGTTCTCCACCTGATAAATTCTTTACACTAACGTCACCTGAAGGAGTTCTCAATGCATCCATTGCAATATCTAAAGTGCGGTCCAGATCCCAGCCGTTTGCATGTTCAATTTTTTCCTGAATATCCGCCTGCTCCAATAGAAGCTTCTCCATGCGATCGGGATCAATATTCTGATCTGCAAATGCCTCATTGTTTTCTTCAAAGCGCTTGAGCCATCGAATAATATCTCCCATTCCACTTTGTATATTTTCCCGAACCGTCTGATTTTCGTCGAGCTGTGGCTCTTGAGGAAGATAGCCCACTGTAATTCCATCTCCCGGACGGGCTTCTCCATTAAAATTTTTTTCTACACCTGCCATAATCTTCAAAAGAGTGGATTTCCCCGATCCATTCAGACCTAAGACACCAATTTTTGCGCCGTAAAAAAAGGAGAGGTAAATATCACGCAAAACCTGTTTGTTTGGAGGATAGATTTTGCCAACACCTTGCATCGAAAAAGCAAATTTTTGTGCCATTGAATGCGACTGTATACCGTTTTTTTTAAATCGAGGCAACTTTTTGTAGAAAATACAAATGAAAATGTTTAGATTATTTTTCCAAATATCTATTTGACAAAACTAGGCGACCTGCCTAGTCTCGACGGAAATGAGGGAAGGGGGGAAGAAATCTTGCAGTACTCACTCAAAATGATCCTCATTTCTTTATTGTTAATCCATTAATGTCCATTTCTCTGAGAACTCAGATATGAAAAAAATAATTTTATTTATTCCTATTTTTTATTTTTATCTCGGCCATTCAGGATTCGCACAAGAAACCCTAAGCTTAGAGCAGTTTCTTAAACAAGTTAAAAATCAAGAACCTGGACTTAAGGCAAATGTAAGCAGCACTCACGGAGGTATACTGCGATCTGAAGAAGGATCACTCCTCCTCACCCCTACTTTATTTGTCAACTTTAATCGCGGATCAGATGCGAAACTGAATCCTTTTAGCATTGTCTCTTTTGACAACTTAGTGAGTACAAGCTTGTCTATAGGAATCAGCCAACTCACCTCATTTGGATTACAGGCTAAAATCCATTATGACTTAAGTGATCAAACAATGGCTAATCCTTTACCGGCCAATTTCCAGATCCCTAATCGCTATACAAATGCCTCGCCTGTTCTAGAACTAACTCAAAACCTCTGGAGCAACGGTTTTGGAGTTTCCACAAAAGCAAACCAAATCCAATTAAAATCTTCTGCTTTAGCGTCGAGCTATTCCTCCAGCTATCAAGCAAAAGTAATGCTGAGCCGAGCTGAGATGAATTATTGGCGACTTGCTGTGGCCCGACAAGCAATTGGAGTTCAGCAGGAAGCATTAACAAGAGCTCATAAAATTTATGAATGGAATCAGCGTCGAGCTCGACTCCAATTAGGAGATCAATCCGACGTACTCCAAGCAGAAGCCCTCGTCCAGAGCAGAGAGCTCGATCTCACAGCAGCTCAAAACGAAGAACGGTCAGCATCTCGAGCTTTCAATGAAGCTCGCAATGTAGACACTGAAAGGGTCTCCGAGCAAATTATAAAAATTTCACCCGATCTTGTAAACCAAGTCCAAGCTCCCAAGCGTGCACTACTCAGAGACGACGTAAAGGCTGCTCAACAGCAATCGCGTGCATCCCAAGCAATGGCCGAAATCTCGAGTGACCGGGATCGTCCTACATTAGATCTGATTGCGAGTTTTTCTCTCAATGGACAACCTGGCTTGAGCAGCAATATAGCTTTACCTTACACCGATTTATCTCAGTCAATCGGGCCTTCTTTTTCCTTCAACCGGCCTACTGCCACCATTGGCCTGCGCTTCAGCGTCCCTTTGGCTTTTGGAACAATCTCTCAAAGTCAAGCGGGATGGAAGCAAGAGCAAATCGCAGCAGCGCTAACTTATGACCAAAAAGTAATGGAGCAAGAACATAACTGGAAAGATCTCAACGAAAGTTTAGGAGAAGCAAAACAACATCTCACGCTTTCCAGGAAGCTCGAACTCATCCAAGGAACTAAACTCACTGTGGAAAGAGATCGCCTGAAAAAAGGCCGCACTACCACTTATCAAGTACTCCTTTTTGAACAAGACTTTTTACTTGCCCAGCTGATGCGAATCCGTGATCAATTTAATGTTCTCAATCTCATTGCTCAAATGAAGCAATTTGGAGAAACTCTATGACCTTAGCAGACCTCTCAATTAAGAGACCTACTTTCATCACCTGTCTCATCGTGATCATGATCGCTGTTGGCCTACTTTGTATGCAACGCATGGGCGTTGATTTGTTTCCAGACGTCACATTCCCAATCATTACAGTCACCACTCCTTATCCCGGTGCGGGTCCAGCTGAAATGGAAACCCTCGTTTCAAAACCTTTAGAGGATGAAGTCAGCACACTCGCTGGAATTAAACGACTCACGTCCATCAATTCTGAAGGATTTAGTACTCTGATTGCAGAATTCGAAATGGAGACAGACATCAAATACGCAGAACAACAAATTCGAGATCGTGTAGGAGCCACTAAAAGTAAACTTCCTTTAGATATTCGAGATTCAACTATTCGAAGAATTGATCCCGCAGATCAACCCGTCGTTACTCTTTCTCTAAATGCTGAACTCAAAGACAGTGAACTCTATGATGTTGCCGATGATATCATTCGGCCTAAACTCGAGCAAGTGAATCAAGTAGGAATGGTCGAAATCACAGGAGGAAGAAAGCGAGAAATTCATGTCGCTTTGGATCGAACGAAGCTCAAAGAACATGAGATGTCCGTCACTTCGATTTCCAGTCGATTGTCAGCTGCAGGCGAAAACGTTCCGAGCGGCAAAGTAGACCAGGGCAAAACAGATCTCGTATTCCGAACTCTAGGGGAATTTAAATCCCTAGATGATATTCGCCATACAATAGTGAATTTTTTTGGAAGCGATATTCCTACAACAGTTGCAGAAGTGGGCACTGTTATTGACACCGTCGAAGATGAAACTTCGAGGGCTTTCGTGAATGGGAAAAAAGCTCTCTTTATCAATGTCTATCGCCAAACAGGAGCTAATACCATTGCTGTGGTCAACGCTCTCAAGAAAAGAGTGAATACTCTCAACGCAGAACTGCAAAGGCAACCTGGGCAGCCTAAAATTTCTATCGTGCGTGACTCCAGCGTTTGGATTCGAATCAATGTCGATGATGTGAAAGAATCCATTTTCTTCGGGATTATCTTGGCAGTAATTGTAGTTTTCTTTTTTCTGGGAAATGGAAGGTCTACCATCATCACGGGGCTCGCGCTCCCAAACTCCCTCATTGGTGCCTTTGTTTTAATGGCAGCAGCGGGATTCACCATCAATATCATGACTTTGCTCGCACTCAGCCTTTCTGTTGGACTCCTGATCGATGACGCCATCGTGGTTCGAGAAAATATCTTTAGGCATATTGAAATGGGAGAAAGTCCGGAAACGGCAGCTCGAAAAGGAACCCTAGAAGTTCAATTGGCAGTCATTGCTACCACCCTCACAGTCATAGCTGTTTTTGGTCCTGTAGGCTTTTTAAAAGGCGTCGTTGGGCAATTCTTTAGACAGTTTGGACTCACGATCTGCTTTGCAATGGCTATCAGCCTTTTTGATGCTCTGACGATCGCTCCCATGCTTTCAGCCTATTTTGCAGGATCTAGTCATTCTGAGAACGATCCCCATTCCATTTGGGGAAAGACGGTGGGTAAACTCCTGAAAGGCTTTGATCACTTTCAAAGTAGACTCGAAACACTCTATGAAAAAACGCTTCACTTCACATTGAGGCGCCCCATTGTAGTACTCTCTGGTAGTTTTATTATTTTTCTAGGGAGCTGTTCTGTAGTCAAATATGTCCCTAAGACTTTCCTCCCCCCTCAGGATGCAGGCGAATTTGCTGTAGGCTTAGACTTACCCCCTGGAACAAACTTAGAAACGATGAATCAAACAGCTCATCAAGCAGATCAGATCATTCGTTCGAATCAAGAAGTCGAAATCTCCGCATTAACCGTAGGTGGACAAAACGGAAAAACAGAAGTTGCAAATTTCTATGTCCGGCTCATTTCAAGCCGTAATCGATCACTCAATACCAGCCAAGTAAAAGAAAAACTCAGGGAGCAACTCAAGCCGCTGGCCTTTGCCAATCCGCAGGTGAAAGACTTTGACGCTGTTGCAGGTGGACAAAGACCCTTTAATGTAAATATTATTGGGCTTGATCAAAAAGAATTAGAAAAGGTAGCAACCGAATTTTTTAATCTCATCCGGAAGCACCCTGGATTAAAGGACGTCGACACTAATTTTAGACCTGGAAAACCCGAGTTCCAAGTCACACTCAACCCCTCGCAATCGAAAGATCTTGGAATTTCAACGAAATCATTGGGAACTGAACTCCGCGCACAGATCGAAGGTTTGACTCCTGCAAAATTTCGAGAACTCGGTCGTGAATATGATATTCGCGTCCGTCTCCAAGATGACCAAAGAGACCTCAAGCAAAACTTTCAACGCACTTATGTTCCCAATATCAATAATAATCTGGTCCGCCTAGAGGATGTAGCTATTCCCCATGAAACGACTGGACCTGCTACCATTAACCGTCAAGACCGTGGGCGATTTATTCAAATCTCTGCAGATATTACTCCTGGCGCCGGAATGGGAAACGTGATGGCAGATGTGACTCAAATTTTTGAAAACCAGATTAAACTTCCACTAGGGATGCGATATGCCTTTGTTGGACAAGCAGAGAACTTTGCTGAACTGGCTTCGAGCATGGCATTAGCAATGGGCTTTGGAATATTATTTATTTTTCTAGTGTTAGCAAGCCTCTACGAATCTTTCATCACTCCGCTCACCATTATGCTTGCTCTCCCATTGGCTATTTGTGGGTCATTTGTTGCGCTTTTTCTAGCTCACGAATCGCTCAATATCTTTTCCATGATTGGTACGATCATGCTATTAGGAGTCGCAACTAAAAATTCTATTCTCTTAGTTGATTATGCTAATCAACTCATCGCCCAAGGGCAAGACCGCGCTTCAGCTGTGATTCAAGCCGGAAAAACCAGACTGAGGCCTATTCTGATGACGACTATGGCACTGATTGCAGGGACCCTGCCAGTCGCCCTAGGCCTGAACGAAGCCTCTCGGCAAAGAACCAGTATGGGAGTTGCTATCATTGGGGGCCTGATCAGCTCGACTTTGCTAACACTCATAGTAGTGCCTGCAGCATTCTCTTATATGGATCGGTTTCGAATTTGGATTAAGAATATACTCCGAAAAGCAGTGGCACAATAAAGTTCACTCAGAGTCTGTTTTAAAAGCCCCTAATTGACAATTTGAAGCAGTGCAAACTAAAATCCCCCTGCTATAACTTCGTAAATTATACAGGGGGCAAGCATGAGTTTTGAACAGACACAGTATGAGTCCGATTTAACTGACGCTCGATGGGACCTTATCAAAAATTTCATTCCAGCACCACTTA
>CAIYTD010000281.1 GCA_903928955.1 Oligoflexia bacterium
CAGCGAATGTCATGTGCATCACGATCGTGATATTAATGCCGCTTTGAATATTCTCCGAGTCGGGCGTGACTCGCTAAGAGCAGCGAAAGCTGCTTAAGGGAATCACCGCCGCGCAAGCGGACCAAAACGGGCTTTCAGGCGGGTGAGGACGTCAATCTTTATGACAAAAGTGAAGCTCAAGATCCGACTGCTCAACAGAAAAAAGCCCTAAAAGCTCTTATTGATGCTGAAAAAGAGGCGCGGGCGAAAAGGAGGAAACACGCATGAGTAAAGGAAAGCATAATATTTTTGGAGAATTGGTGGAAGGGATAGAGGCTATGCGAAAACATCGCAAGTATCTCAAGGAATATTTGCAAGTCTTGTTCAAGTTAATTCTACGACCTTGGCAAATTGGGAGCAAGGCAGAAGTAAACCCAACGACCAAGGGGCAGCCCTCATTTTACTTGTACAAAAATTCCCAGATACCCTTGTTCATTTAAGAAAACTAGGTGGTATTTAAATCCGATTTTAATGAATATTGTAGGCTACTGTATTTCGCATGGGTGAAAGAGGACAGATTTTTATGTCAAAATATCCGTTTCTTATTGATTGTAACTATCTTTATCCACAGGTTGCCGCAGCTTACCTCATTCAAGAGGGTGACCAAGCTGTTTTTATTGAAAACAATACGACCCATTCTGTGCCGCTCTTGCTAGAGGCTCTAAAAAAGCAGGGCCTGCATCCTGATCAAGTTCGCTATTTAATTGTCACTCATGTTCATCTGGATCATGCAGGTGGAAGCTCCGCACTTATGCAGCAGTGTCGAAATGCTACTCTTTTAGCGCACAAAAAAGCCGCATTCCATTTGATCGATCCGAGTAAGCTCGTGAAGAGTGCTCGTCAGGTTTATGGAGACCTCGTTTTTGAGAAGTTGTATGGAGAAATGGGTCCTATAGATGCCTCTCGCGTTAGGGTCATGGAAGATGGGGAAACACTTTCGTTTGGCTCTAGAGAGTTTCTTTTTTTCTACACGCGTGGACATGCGGATCATCATTTTTGTGTTTTTGATTCTTTCTCGGAAGGAGTTTTTAGTGGGGATGCATTTGGCATAGCTTATCCGATTTTTCAATCCGGAGGAAGATTTATATTTCCTTCTACAAGCCCCACTGGTTTTGATCCTGTCGAAGCGCAAATCAGTGTTCAAAAAATTATAGATACAGGTGCAAAGTCTGTTTTTCTGACTCATTTTGGAGAAATAAAAGACATTCAAGAGTCAGGTAGTCAATTAATGGAGCATTTAGATTGGAGTGCTAGATTACTCGAAAAAGCTATTCATATAGGAATGTCTGATAATCAATTGGTTTTATTCTGCGAATCCGAAATACGTTCCTACTATCAAAAAATGTTAGACCGTAACGGAGCGCGATTGAATCCCCAGGTAGTAGATCTTTTAAAATTAGATTTTGGGCTGAATGCAGCAGGAATTGCTTATGTTGCTCAAAAGAGAAGAAAAGCCTCTGTTTGAACTGGGCCTATTCTCGAATCATCCTAACTTTATTCGAAATCACTGCTTCAACTGGATAGTGATCTAAAATTTTCTGACTTTCTTCAACTACTTTTTTCGTACTCCATTCTGAATTTTCTGATCGGAGTTTGATGCTGATGTCCGACAAGTAGATGCTTTCTACGCTGCCTCTCCAAATTCTTCCGGGCGCAATAGTTTTTAACATACCCCAGTCGGCATCATAGAAGTCCAATTCAAAATACCGAGTGATCTCATTAGATACTCTTTCCAGTACAATCAGGCCATCGCTTTCTTTGATTTGACTGACTTCTTTGAGTTTATAGCGATAAATTTTTTTATCTGGATTTGTTTTATTTACAATGTACTGAATTTTATATTTAATATTAGGAATTAAAAATAATGGAATATTTTGTTCCCAGAATGTGAGGAATTGATTTCCATCTTGGGAAATGACATGAATATCCTGAAAGCCCGAAAATATTTCGGAATATTGATTAACGTTGTCAAGTACAGCTTCGACGCGTTGCATTGAGGCAGAAATATTCATGGATTGCAAGACTCCTATATAATCAGGATTACCGGGAGTCTCGAGACACTTTAATTGTACCGGATTTTTGTCTTTGACTTCTAACTTCGCCCAACCCTTGGGTGGCCATTGATGAATCAGTTTCAATAAAACATTTGTGTAAATACTCTCAGGACCGCCTAATGGAATGTCTATCGGGTAAGTTGCGCGAGCTAAAGCAGCAGTATCCAGAATAACTGAGTTTTTTGAATCTGTGCTTCCTGCGTGAGCTTCAAGAAAAAAATGAGTGGCGCTGCAGAAAAGTCCTAGAGCAACTAAACTTGAGATACTTATCCACTTTGAATTTACCTGGACCAGTTTATCTAATGTTTGTATCATTAATATTAGGATAATAGACTATTATAAAGAATGAAACATTATGGCAATATTAATTGTAGACGATGAATCACAAACTAGGGAAGCACTTCGTAATCTCCTGACTCAGCTGAAATATCCTGTAGTATTGGAGGCAAAAAATGGAGAAGAAGCCCTAAAAATGATTCAAATGGAGAAATCCAGAGTTCAAATGATTCTTTCAGATTTAGAAATGCCGTATATGGATGGGTGCGTTTTTGCCGATCGTGTTGCGGAAGATTCCGAATTGGATCGGATTCCTTTTCTCCTCATCACATCCGATAGTGGTCTTGCTCAGTCAGCCCAGGAGAGAAATAAAATTCAAAGAATCGATCAGTTTTTAATTAAACCTTTTCGAATCTCTGTTTTGGAAAAGAATATGAATCTTGCATTCATTCAGCGAGCAAAAACTAGAAATCAACTTCTCGCTATTGGAAAGGAAGAATTACAAAATTTAACGCCAGTCTTGAAGTCTCCGGTAGCAGGCATGTGGAACGAGCTGCGAGTGACAAGCCGTATGGATGAATGGGAATCAACGTTTACAATCCCTTTTTCCAAAAGTACGGCAAAAATCGGTGGAATACTCATCGATCCCACACCTTTTACGGAATCAGAGAAACGTCGACTGGGTGAAATTTTGAACGTATTTAAAAAAACACCTCTAGGAGCGCTCACTCCGATTGTCTGCTTGAGCCGAAACCCTAGAGAGGTATTTTACTTTCGAGCGAACAGCCAATTCTTTTGTATGAAAGAGAATTTACTTGAGGATTGGCAAGCACTTCTTATGCAAATGGAAACAAGAATTCTATCGACGTGGCAAATGGAATCTCTCTTTCAAGAGGCGCGGTATTTTAAGCAGGATAAAAAATATTCTAAAGCCAGGAAATCTGGAGAAAAAATGCTGGTATTGGATCCAGTAAACAGCGAAGCTTTGCGCTTCATGGGGGATATTCTAGAAATTCTTTCTCATCCTCAAGAAGCTCTGGTTTACTACCAACGCGCATTGGAAGTGAACCCGACACTTCCGCGGCCTTACCTGAAAATTTTGATGGATCCCGAACATACCCTAGAAGGGGATAGTCTTTTGAAAATAGCGGATGACGCGATTCTTTTTTGTCCGCATCAAGTGGAAGTCCTTATTGCTTCTGCAAAATGCTTTCTTCATTCCGGTGATCGAGCTAAAACAAAAAGAATTTTGGAGACTGCTTTAAAGCTGGAGCCTACCCACTTGGTTGCACAGCAACTCCTTGAGTCTCTGGGGTCCACGTAGAACATGCTAAACAATATTTCAGGCCCGATTGCCGCAGTAGTGGCCCTTGTTTGGGTCGTGAATAGCATTTTTAGATCCTATTGGCGAACCAAAAAAGCGGAACGTAGCTTTGATGATTTTATTTCAAAAGTTCGGAAGCCCACACAGGATGAACTTTTAGAATGTGTTCGAAAATATGGAAATCATAGCAATTCATTCCTGACACTCTATTCTGGATTTCAATACTTTACTTCAGAGAATAGAGAGGGATTCATCGCATTTTTAAATTTCCCTCATTCTTGGGTAGTTGCTGCAGAACCTTTGGCAGCCGTTGAAGACCACTTAGAGTTTCTCGCCGAATTTTCGAAAGCTGCAGCTCAGCTCGGAAAGGCAGTTATTTTGATCCCTGTGGGTGAAAATTTTGCTCGGGCAGCATCCTCAATTGGGTTTGACGCCATCCTGATTGGCACTGAACCCTACTTTCACTTAGATCGCTATCCTCCTTCGGGAAAAACGTGGATTAACGTAGTTCCTACTGCCAATCAATTAGATACAAAGGGAGCTCGCGTTGAAGAAGTGTCATGGGCAGACATCAGTGCTGCTCTTCGAGAGGAAATAGATAAAATAACTCAAGAATGGCTGGGATCCAGAAAAATGGATCCATTGGGTTTTTTGAATCGAGTTGAGCCTTGGACTCTTTCAGAGCATAAGCGTTATTTTTATTTGAGTTTTAACGGAAAAATTCTAGTATTTCTTGTAGCGATTCCTACTTGGACGAGAAAAAGTTGGTACTTCATTGACTTGATTCGCCGATCCGAAATACCTGCTGGTGCCACTGAGCTCCTCACTCTTCAGGCAATGAAAATTTTGAGGAATAGCGGTGCCGATGCAATCAGTTTAGGAGTTTCTCCACTAGCAGGACTAGATTTAGTTAACGATTATCCGTTTGCTCAAAAAAGTAGGCACCCTTTGGCTTACTGGTTTCTTCAGAAAATATTTAATCAAGGAATTTTTTATAATTTTAATTCTCTATTTCGCTACAAAATAAAATTTCAACCTACTCATTTGTCTCCTGCATTTTTGATTTTTAAAAGTCCTTTTGAAAAATTGACCCGCCGCGAAGTTTTAAATATTCTTCAAGCATTTTCCCAGCGAGGTATTGTTACAGCAGCATTTTCTGGGATTTGGAAAATAGGGGCCAATCTCAGTCTATCTAATTTCATAAAAATTCAACTCAGGCCTTCCATTGTCGTACGTTCAGCACCACAAACCTGGTCTAAACTTTTGTACCGCTGCCGTCTGACCTGCGTCCTGATACTCCTCCAATTAGGGACATTTTTGCTGACCACCGATTCTTCGGGAAGGATATTGCAGGAAATATATGAAAAATGGGGTTATTCTTGGGCTCAGTTGCTCCAGTCGCCCGTTCATGCATTATTGTTTTCTCCTTTTCTTCATTGGAATCTCGTGCATCTTAATTTTAATCTCACTTGTCTATTTCTGTTTACGGGCTGTCTCGAGTATTTAGCTGGGACTACTATCATGGCTGCTTGTTACGGGATTCCGATGTTATTGGCCAATCCGATGACTTCGCTATTTACCATTCCTTTAGGTCTCGTTTCGCCTCTCTCTCACGATGTTGGGGCCTCTCTCGGCATATTTGGCTGCGCCGGAGCTTTGAGCTGGTTCTTTCTCAGGCGCCGTTGGATTATCGTTGGACCTCTTTTAGCAGCCACTTTTTTGAGTTCCTTGTACTCTCAAGATGGGTTGATTTTGAATCATTTGCCCGCAATCTTTTTAGGTATTATAACGGGATATATTTTCATAAAAACATGAATGCAATCATCACCCTGTTTCAACAATTGAGAGCGAAACAACGGATACGATGGTTGATTCGCACAAAAATTTTGATCCTATTATCCAGTCTGATTTTTCTAGTCATCTTAGCTGAATTGATTTTAGCTCATCAAATAATGGATGAGGAAGATGAGCGACTTTTCTTTGAAATCAATCGCAGTCATGCGGAACAAATTATCAATCAATGGGATGGATCCCTGCGTCGCGTTATAGGCCAGATGAAATTGATTGCCCAGTATTCATCTGGTAATTCTGGCTTAGCGCAAAGTCTTTTCGATCGGGATGCTCCATTAATCGCTTTCCAGTTCGTTCATATTTTGCCTCACTCTCAGGTTATTTTAAGTCAATTTCTACGTGGAAAACAGGAACTGAGTTTTACCCCATTCGATGCAGCCTCACTCCCGCAGGGCATTATTGTTGAAAACCAGTCCGATTCAAAATCTGGTTTATATCGCATCCGAATACCCGTTACGCTTCCAGGTAAACCCTTAGAATATTTTGCCCAGGCTTGGGTCGATGCTGGGTCATGGATTGCTTCCCTCAAAGACACACCATCGATGGCGCTCTATATTGTCTGGACTGCCTCTGGTGAAGTTTTTGCTCATTCCCCTGGCTTTAGTTCTGATTTTAATAATGAGGAAATTTTTCAAAAAGCCTCATCCCGTTATTTTATTTATCGAAAGGCTGCGCTCGGAAATTTGACTGTCATCTCGATGATTCCTAAAAAAGCAGCCACGTTCGTGAGCCGCAGTCTTGTGCAAAAGACCATTTTTCTAGCGATGATTCTTCTTACTCTTGCGTTTTTGGTTAGCATTTATTTTTCTCGCACTTTAAGTGCCCCCTTATTGAGTTTAGTTCAGGCTACGCGAGAGATTGCTCAGGGTCATTTTGACGCTCGCATCGATGTAAAAAATCAAGACGAAATTGGGATTCTAGCCACTTCGTTCGCTCAAATGGTGCGAGAATTGAAAGAGTATCAGCTCAAAAAGAATATTGCGAATCAAGCTCAACAGGAAAAGTTTCTCAAATCTTCCCGACTTGTTGCTATTGGCGAGATTGCAGGCCAGGCAGCTCATGAAGTTTTAAATCCTTTGACTGTAATGATTTCCAATTTAGAGACGATTCTTTTACAAATGAATCAATTTACTGATTTCCCTTCTGCCCCGCTTCCTTTACTGAGAGTGATTGCTTCGAGCTGGGATTCTCTTTTGAAGAGTGGGGGCATTGATTTGTGGATTCAGGATCTATCTAAACCGAGTCAAGTACGCTCTAACCAGAGAATGGCCGAAGAGGATACAGACAATATTTTTACCATTTTAAAGGAAACCGACACCTTTCTTTTAAAAATCAAAAATAGTTTAAAGATTCTTCTTCGTGAATCTTATCGGATTAGTAGAATCGTTGAGCAAATGCGCGGGCTCAGTCGCAATGCTAGTATACCCACGCTCCTCAGCATTCAGGAGCTAATTGAAGATTCAGTTCAATTTACGGAGAATTACTTGCTTCATTTGAATATAAAAATAAAGACTGTATTTTTTCCGGCACAGCTCTTTATTCGAGCGGACTCGGATGAAATCCGACAAGTTCTGTCGAATCTGATAAAAAATTCGATCGATGCTATTAAAGATTTAAGAAATGCTGAAAATTTAGATTCGAAAAATACTGAGGGACTCATTTTAATCCAATCTCATGCAACTGATGATACCGTTAAGATTACTATTTGGGATAATGGGATTGGAATATCCAAGGAGAATCAAATTAAAATACTGGATGAGAGCTTCACCACAAAGGGAAAAGACGGTACTGGATTTGGACTGAGTATTTGTCGTCGATTTATCGAAGGATGGGGTGGTACACTGACTTTGCTTAAAACCGAAGTGGGAAAATTTACCGTATTTGAGATGGTTTTTCCGAGAGTTTTTGAGACTAAAAAAGGAAGTGAAGTATGAATGGGGTTGAAAACCGACGTCTTCTCATTGTGGATGACGAGGAGGAAATTCGAAAAGGGTATGCAGAGACCCTTAATTATCGTCCTATTCAGGGAATCATCAGCTCTCGAATGGTCAGTACTGTTAGTCCATTACTAGTTCCGGGGCCCAATTCTGGAGCGACGTATCTCAATATAGAAACCCACTTTGCAGCCAGTGGTGATGAAGCACTCGCTTTACTTTTGGAGGATCTGGCACAGGGGCGGCATTTTGCGGGTGCTTTGGTGGACGTCAGAATGCCAGGAAAGTTAGACGGGATAAAATTTGTTCAAGAAGCTTGGAAACACGATCCTGACTTACTGGTATCCCTTGTAACTGCACATCAGGACCGATCGGTTGACGAAATTTCAAAGGAATTTGGCACACTCTTCGAAGATCAGTGGGATTATCTTACTAAGCCGTTTACGGTCGGAGAAATTCGGCAAAAGGCGAGATATTTAATTTCGTCCTGGAATCGGCGGAATCGAGAAAAGCAATATTTAAAAACCATTCAAGAGCAACAGGAGATTCTTGTCAACCAGGAACGCCTTGCAGCCGTTGGACGACTCACACGGAGCATTGGTCACGAGTTTGGAAATATCTTGCAGCCTGTGCTGACGAAGCTCGATCTTCTGCAACTCCAAATTAGAGACGATAAGTACGAGGGGCTCGATGACTCTATTAGTGAAATCATTGAAGCCATCACCCTGGGTGCTCATGTCTGTCAAGATTTGTTGACTTTTTCACGAGAAAATAGCCCTGACCCTACGGGCGCGGCAAAGGAGGGAATAGCAAGAAGCTCTGTATTGATTTCAGCCACTGTACAAAAGGCTCTTCGACTCCTCAGACATGAAATGAAACGCCGAGATATCCGTGTCGAGATGAATATTCCGGAGAATCTAACTCTCATTGTGAATGAACCCAAACTAATTCAAATACTCATTAATCTCTGTAAAAACGCAATGGATGCTATGCAAGAAAAAGGAGTCATAAGAATTCGAGCGGAACAAGACGGAAACAAAAGCCTACGAATAGAGATCAGTGATACGGGGTCGGGCATTTCTCCACAAAATCTTTCCAAAATGTTTCAGCCTCTTTTTTCAACGAAAGGCCGCTCTGGAAATGGACTGGGACTCTCCACTTGCCAGCAAATTATGCAGGAGAACCAGGGCACTATTTCCATTCAGTCGCAGGAAAACCAGGGAACGGTTGTTACTCTCTTGTTTTCAGA
>CAIYTD010000282.1 GCA_903928955.1 Oligoflexia bacterium
GATCTTCATAATAAATTAGTAAACTCCCTATGGCATCATTCGTTTTTACACATAAGACACCTTGCAGCGACTTTAAAAACTGACTAGCAGAAAAAATTCCAGCTTTATTTTTCCTGAGCACGCTCGTTCTAATCTGGATTCTTCCAGGAAGAACATGCATGTAGTACTCCATCTAGTGCCCCCTCTCATGTACAATCTCACCTACAGCATGGTACCGTATTGCCGCAGAGTTGCAACTAAGGAGTGAGTATCACTGACTTTCGCACCAATTTTGTCATTTGTTAGCCATTTTCAATATTTCTTCGTTATGTTAGCTCTTTACATATTTTAGGAGTTCAAATTGTGATCATAGAAATTAAAAACATTCGTAGATCTTTTAGATCTGTAAAAAAGGGCGAAGGAATGAAAGGAGCTCTAGGACTCCTTTTTAAACCAAAATACGAGATAAAAGAAGCCTTAAAGGGTGTGAGCTTTTGCTTAGAACCCGGCTCCTTCAACGGACTCATTGGAGCAAACGGAGCGGGCAAAACTACCTTACTCAAAATTCTTTCAGGTCTCATTCCTCCTTCGTCAGGAGAAGTGAGTGTATTAGGATTTACTCCCTTCAAGCGAGCTCTTGAATTTCGACGAAAAATTGCGCTCGTGATGGGCCAAAAGGCCCAACTCTGGTGGGATCTTCCAGCTCTAGATGCCTTTGATCTATTGCGAGCAATTTATGAAATTCCAGGTCCTATTTACCGAGAAAGACTCCATACGCTCACAGAGTTGCTCGATGTGAAACAGCATTTGCAGACACAAATCCGAAGACTCTCGCTTGGCGAGCGAATGAAAATGGAACTCATTGGAGCGATTATTCACTGGCCAAGTGTCATTTTCTTGGATGAGCCTACGATTGGACTAGATGTGTTTGCAGCTCATAAGCTTCGTGAATTTTTAAAAGTCTTTAACCAACGTGAAAAGGCAACTATTATTCTCACCAGTCACAATATGAATGATATCGAAAGACTTTGCTCAAGAGTCCTGATTTTGAAATCTGGAAAACTCATCTACGATGGGCATTCCACAGGGCTCATGCAAGAAGGACAAAGACTCCTCCGTATTCGCCTTTTAGAAAATCCTCCCCTTTCAGAAATCGAAAAAATTACTGGTCTAGCCTCGCATTTGATCCAGCAAGAAAAAACGGACGAACCAGGAAATAAACCTATCCAGTTTGATATTAAACAAGATCAGATCGTTTCTATTCTTCAAATTCTGATGAAACAATATCAAATTGTAGATATGGGAATCGAAGAACAAAGCTTAGAAAGAGTTATCCAAAGACTATTTGCTGAAGAGCGGACGGAAATCTCGTGAAACTGCAATGGAGATTAGCAGCCCTTAAAAATGGTTTTCAAGATGCAACTGCTTATCGAGTGGAGTTCCTTTTTGAAATCCTGGCCTCTGCCTTTGTCCCTGCTGCCATTCAATCGATCTTATGGTATGCGATATTTCAAGTGGGCGGGGTCACTCAAATCTCAGGAATGAATTACTCAGACATGATCCACTATACCCTCTTTAGCCTTCTCTTTAGTCAGATCCGAGGAGGGGATCATGATTTTGAATTAGCAGAAATGATCCGCTCTGGACAACTCAGTAACTACCTCCTCCGCCCTGTAGGAGTAGTTGAGTTTATTTATATTCGTGGAGTAGCCCCCCGACTTTTTATTGCCATTCTCTGCCTGACTCTTGGAATGGGATTGGGCGTTTTTTTTGGATTTTCACCGATTCGAATGCTGGGCTCGATGTTCCTTGCACTTCTGGGAAACATCATTCATTACCAAATAGGCTCGGCTCTTTCGGCAACCTCCTTTCTCTGGGAAGAATCATACAGTATATTAATGGTCAAGAATATGATCGTCAATCTTCTCTCAGGAGAACTTATCCCACTCAATCTATTTCCGCCCTCCATGCAATGGATTTGGAAATCAACACCTTTTTACCTCTATGTATATGGCCCCACGCAATACGCTTTAGGACGGTGGAGCCATCAAGAATTCCTGACTCAGCTCGGATTCAGCATGCTGTGGATTCTAGGAGCATGGCTAGCTATTCGAGTAAGCTGGGGATTAGGATTAAAACGCTATTCGAGTCTAGGAGGATAATTACTTGCCCATTTTTCGCTACTTTGAAGCCTATCGGGTCCAAATTAAAAACAATTTTGTTCGCGAAGCAGTTTACCGGACTAATTTTCTCACTGCTGTAACAGTAGATGTCATTTGGATTACTGTCGAGCTCAGCCTGTTTACTGTGCTTTACTCAAACGTAAACACTTTAGGTGGATGGACCCAGCCTCAAGTTTATTTTTTTCTGGGGATTTTTTTTGCATCCGATGCGTTGTTTACTATCTTCTTTCAACGCAATTTTTGGAATTTCTCTGATCTTGTCAATCACGGAGAACTCGATATTCTTTTAACTAAACCCATTAGTCCTTTATTCCTCGCA
>CAIYTD010000283.1 GCA_903928955.1 Oligoflexia bacterium
CGGACAAAGCCACACTATAATCACTTTTTATGTCACGGAGTAAAGCAACCTTCTTGATATTTAAATGCTCTAATGTAAACCGAGCCATGACATGGCCCTGAAAACTATCGATAAAACACACACGAAAAATATAATCACCAAATTGAGTCACTTGAGGATTTGTTCCAGACGGACTCACCATCAAAACTTTATATTTTTGTGCAATAGGGGCAATTGCCATAGCCCGTGAACTCGGAAGTCCACCCAAAATAGCTATCACATGAAACTGAGTAATTAACTTAGTTGCAGCCGCAGTGGCTTCATCCGCTTTTCCTTGATCATCAAGCGAAACGAGTTCAATTTTTTTCCCTTGAACTCCCCCCGCCTGGTTGACATGTGTAATAGCAAGTTCAATTCCACGATGCGTTCCTACGCCAAAAGTGGCCTCCATACCTGTCATCGTTCCCACTTCACCGAATCGAATGACATTCTCCGAAAGAGATGCTTTATTGCATCCCACGCCAATCACAGTCAACAAAGCAAGAACAAAGGCAAATAAGAAAAACTTTTTCCATTGAAAATAATGACTCAATTTCTTCCTCGATTTCCTTGGAGAGGCTACGTTGATGAAATGCTTGCATTAAGGGTTAATAGTAGCCTGATACTTCAAATTACCACCTTTTTGAATCTGAAGTACAATGACGGGCCGAATTGCATTTCTAGAACTATCAAATGAAAGAGTTCCAGAAAGAGTCTTAAACGAAGCCGATAAACCAAGTATTTTCTTAATCTCTAATCGATTGATTTTTTTAACTTGCTTCAAAGCAGATAATAAAATTTCTGCCCCTTCGTAACCTGTAACTGCTAACCCATCAGGCATCGACCCATAGGCAGTTTTATAATCAGATTGGAACTTTTTCATTTGCTCAGTCCCTGCTACAGGAGAATAAGAAGTGGAAAAATAACTTCCCACTAAAGCATCTCCCCCAATTTCCTTCAATTTAGGTGAATCCCATCCATCTCCTCCCAAAAGAGTTACCGTTATTCCGAGTTCTCGAGCTTGCCGAGCAATCAATGAAACATCGGTATAATATCCTGGAATATACAAAAAATCCGGTTGCTTAGCCCGTATAGCTGTCAGCTGGGATCTAAAGTCAATATCTCCTGCACCATAAGTTTGTGTCATGACCACCTCTCCCCCCTTAGATTTAAACACAACAGAGAATTTTTCTACTAACCCCATACTATAGTCACTTTTATGATCTTGTAAAATAGCTGCCTTCTTGAGCTTTAAATGATCCACAGCAAATCGAGCCATAACATCACCTTGAAGCGAATCCATTAAGCAAACTCTAAATATAAAATCACCTTGACTGGTTACTTTGGGGTGCGTCGAAATAGTAGCAATAAAAGGCACGTGATACTGCTGCGCTATAGGAGTCGCTGCTAAAGCACTAGAACTCACAACACCAGTTAAAATTGCCAAGACCTCTGGTTGATAAACGAGCTTAGAAATCACTCGAGCAGTCTCATCCGGTTGACCCTGAGAATCAAAAGAAAGAAGCTTGAGCTTTTTTCCTTGAATCCCACCCTCTTGGTTCGCGTTCTCAATCGCAAGTGCCATTCCCTGATGGGCACTTAAACCATACGTAGCTTCAGAACCCGTCATAGAAGACACTTCACCAATCACAATTGAATCTTTGAAATCAAAAGTTTGATTTTGGCCACCCTTTTCACAGGCGCAAACCATAAGCCCGATCGCTATCAGAAGAAAAAAAATTCTAAACATTTTAAAAACCCCAGTTAAAATCTATAGACAAGGCGTTTTAGATGGATGAAAGGAAGATAACAATGAATGATCTTTTTTAACATCTTTTTATCCAGGCGCAATAAGAATGAACCTCTCGAGTGAGAAACCTTCCCTTCGAACAGTCAGTAAATAGGCTGTCATGTGAATAATAATTTTTTTACCTCAGTTCTTTGTTGAAATGCGCGCCCATTAGGGATAATCGTAATTCCACATTTACCGATAGAGCCTTTTTACGTCCCCATCGTCTAGAGGCCTAGGACACCGCCCTTTCACGGCGGTAACCGGGGTTCGAATCCCCGTGGGGACGCCAATTTTCATCTTCACGCATTTTGGCAAGGACGCCGGCTCTTCCCCGAAATGAGGGGCACGAATACTCGAACTTACGCAAAAAGTTGTGAGCGGTTCTATAAAAGTAAAGCTCACAACCTATTATTAAAACTATCACCGTGAGTAGCGTGGAGTCATGTTTAGGCAATCCCCATTTGGGTATTTGCATATTAAGGGGTTTCCCTATTGAAAAACCGGCATCTAGCCGGTTTTGTTTTGCCAGGATGGAGGTTATAACAGTTTTATGGACGAATCTTCCTTCATTCAAGCGGAATTAGCCGCAGATTCTGATAAGTTGCTAGAATCCGCAATCATTTCCAATCTTAGGATGACCCCTGAACAGCGCATTGAAGCCCACGAGAATGCCCTCCAGCTTATGCTCGACCTAATAGAAGCTGGAAAGGAGGCCCGCCATGAATCCCAACCTCAAAGGTCTACTTGAGCGTCTCATTACGCATAATATTGATTTCGTTCTGATTGGAGGATTTGCTGCTTAGGTTCACGGCTGCACTATGGTCACCCAAGACATCGATATTTGCGCCGCTATAACGGAAGAAGAAGTTGCCAAGCTTCGTGAAGCCCTGAAAGACTTGCATCCGAAGCACCGAATGAATCCGAATGCCCAGCATTCCTTCCTAAAATACCCGACTGAAATCAGAGGCACAAACAACATATATCTCGAAACTGATTTGGGTGTTCTCGATATTCTTTCCCAGACCCAACCTGCTGGGAGTTTTGAAGAAATTGAGAGCCGGTCTTTTGAAATCCCACTCTATGGCCGAAAATGTAGGGGTCATTTCAATCGACGATCTCATTATAGTTAAGGAAAAGATGAATCGGCCCAAAGACCAGCAAGCAGTTCCTGATGAAGCTCATTAAACAGAAGTTAGAGACATAGACCCATCGCTATGCTGCGAGGAGTCGGACTCTAAACTCGATAGACTTTCAAAGCCATCTAACGTCGTTTAATAAGACAGCCATACGACAAAGTATGCCTGTGATTCACCTCGACATGCCAAATCTGTTTGTGGTCATGATTTGAGTCCAGGTTGACTTGGTGATTTGGAGTACAGTGCCAAGGCACAGCAGTAGTTCCATGATTGTCATTAAATTCAAAAGCGCCTTTTCCTTGACCTTGATTGTAGATTCTAGCGACGTCTTCTTTTGAAACTAAGACTGTCTCCGTCGTTTCATTTTCAATTACGCCTGCCAGACTAACACATCGTTCTTCGGTTCTAGGAGTAGGACTATCTCCTTTTGGAATAGGCAGAGCAGAGCAAAAGTATGCATTTAAGTGAGGACGGATTCTATTGCAATCAACTTGTATCTCTGGAATAGCGTTCTTAACCGAAACCTGCAACGCCGATTTTGCTGCATCTAAATCAGCTTGAGTCAGTTTATTTTTCTCGCCAGAAAAATTATGATTTCCACAGGCAGCAACGCAGCCCAAAACGACTAAAAATCAGAGTACTTTTTTCATAAC
>CAIYTD010000284.1 GCA_903928955.1 Oligoflexia bacterium
TGCCGAATAAGCCTCTTTCTAAAACTCAGCTTCTCTATCAAATCAGGACCCTCTTCTTTCAAAACAGAACAAACCGAATAAGCTAAAAATCCACCTGGAGCAACCCGATCCCAAGCCTGAATCAAGAGCTCTTGCTGGGTAAGAGATAGGCTTTTTAGCTCTTTTTCTTGTCTCAACCAGCGTACATCCGGATGACGTCTTAAAATTCCTGTACCACTGCAGGGAGCATCCACCCAAACTAGATTTTTAGTTCCACAAAGAGGGAGATCCTCCCAAGGAATGATTTGAACAGGAGCTTGAGTGCGAGCAATAGTTTCTTGAAGTAGAGAAAGTCTCCGACTCACCAGCTCGGTAGCTACTACTTGCATCCCATTCCACGCGAGACCCACTGATTTACCACCGGGAGCAGCACAAAGATCCAAAGCTTGAATAGAATTCAAACCTAATGCCTCACGAACTAGGGCAGAAATCTCAGCAATTAAAGTTTGACTCGAAATATCTTGAACAAATACTGAACCATCAGAAAAACCACATTTATCAGCAACTCTCCCCCCCTCAACCACCCGCCAAGAACAGGCAATAGGACCCGCCTCAGCCCAAGTCGTTTTCCAATCAGGATTACGGGAACGCACCCATAATACCGGTCTATCTAAACTTGCTTGTGCATAGGCTTTAGCCCAATCTAGACCATATTGCTGAATTAATTTTTTCCAAAGCCAAAGAGGCAGACTTGCCCACGCAGCGCCCCTTTCTAGTCCCTGACCTTCTGGATAGGGAAGACCCTTCCAGAGATGAGCATGTTCTGAAATTTTTCGAAGACAGGCGTTTGCAAACTTGGCAGGGGCCTCGCCTTCCTGAGCTCTTACTTCAGAAACCGTTTCAAAAACGGCAGCACTAATCGAAGTACGATCCTGAACAATCACCTGATACGCAGTCAGTAAAAGAATTTTCCTTAACCAACCCGATGGCTTTTTTCTGAGGGACACAGAATCTAAAACCCCATCCAAACGTCCTTTCCATCTCAAAGTACCTGAACAGACCTCTTGAAGCCAGCCGACCATTCCAGGAGCCACTTCCGCTGCAGCTCGATCCAAGGCATCATCTAAAGGTTGTCCATCACTCAAAACTCGAGTGAGCACTCGCACGGCAATCGGGCGAGGATATTGAATTTTATTCACTAAAAATACCTTGACCCCAAATCATATAGGCTCCTGGAGAAAAACCAGACTGATCTAGAAAAATTTTATCCGCTCTTTCCAAGAGACCCAAAGCCCTACCTAATCCTCTCCATCCTCCAAGAGATGATTCAGCTACCTCAGAAGAATGATCTAGAAAAAAATCGAGTATCCCTTTCTTCTTTTGGTCCATATAAATCACAGTGGGCTTACCCTTGATGTGGGCCATTTTACCCGCTTCTTGAATAGCATCCTTGAGAGTACCTAACTCATCCACAAGATGGACGGCTTTTGCTTGTGATCCCGAAAAAATTCTCCCATCCGCCAGTGCAGAAACTTGAGCGAGAGACAAGCTTCGCCCTGCAGCGACAGCTTGTTTAAACTGAAGTAGGATATCCATGAGCATCTTTTGCATGAGCTCTCGGTCTTCGACTGTCATTGTATGATAATCTGCGCCTACATCCTTAAATTTTCCACTCTTCAGCGCATATCGCTCGACTTTCGCCCAATCATAAAGCTTTTGAAGGTTCATAAACTCCATAATAACTCCAATAGAACCCGTCATCGTTCCAGGATTAGCAAAAATTTTCTTCGCCCCACAGGCCACGTAATACGCACCACTCGCTGCCACTGAAGACATAGAAACAACCACAGGCTTGGAATAGCTTTTCACTGCTTCATAAATTTCTTGAGAAGGTGCGACTGCACCTCCAGGTGAGTTCATCCGCAACACTATCGACTTAATTTGATCATCGTCTTCAAACTGTTCCAAACGAGTGAGAATCTTCTTCGAGTCCAGAATGACTCCATTGATTTCAATGACACCGACAGATCCTGGACTGAAAAGGCGAGCAGATGCATTTCTCCCCCCATGACTTTTACTCGGCATCCGCTGAAGAAAGAAAGCACCTGAAATCATCAAGAATAAGACAAAAAATAGGACAGAAAGAGTTAAAATAATGATGAGTGGGCTCATCACGGATCGCTTCTGTTGACTCATGGATGTAATATTCCTCTCTTTCAATCGAAACTCAAAAAAAAACCGCCCTCTCCTTGAGGGCGGCAATTTCATCTCAGCTTATGGATACGAAGAATGTTCGCAAATAAAAGCTATGATTCCTGCTCTTCTTTTCCACCACCCTTAAGCGCTGCCTTGAGCTTATCGCCCAGTACATCGCCCATAGATGTTTTCTTAGATCTTTCTCCTACATATTGATCATAGTTGGCTCGTTCTTCCGTTCTGCCCAACTGCTTGATCGAAAGACCAATTCGGCGCTCTTTTGGCTCAATAGACAAAATTTCAGCGCGAATTTTATCGTCCACTTTGAGAATATCCGCAGGCTTCTCAATGCGGTGATCAGCAATTTCACTGACATAAATCAGGCCTTCTACACCTTCTTCGAGCTCTACAAATGCTCCGAAATCAGTGAGTTTTGTGACAAGACCATCAACGGCCTGTCCCTGACGGTAGCGAGACTTAATGTTTTCCCAAGGATCGCGCTCCAACTGCTTAATCCCTAAAGAAAATTTCTCAGCAGCTTTATCAATACCGAGCACTACTGCTCGAACATGATCACCCTTCTTAAACTTCTCCGAAGGATGAGCGAACTTCTTGGTCCAAGCAATATCGCTGATATGAACAAGACCATCAATTCCCATTGTGATGTCAATAAAGACACCAAAATCAGTCACTGATTTCACTTCCCCTTCAGCAATCGTACCTACTGGATACTTTAATTCTAAAGCATCCCATGGATTTTCCTGAAGTTGTTTTAGTCCGAGACTAATGCGCTTATTTTTAGAGTCAACTTCCAAAACCTTACATTCAACTTCATCACCGACGTTAATCAGTTTAGAAGGATGCTTCACTCGTTCGGTCCATGACATCTCAGACACATGAATGAGACCTTCAATGCCATCTTCGAGTTCCACAAAAGCACCGTAGTCTTTAAGGCTAACAATCTTACCCTTAACCTTAACGCCAACTGGAAACTTATACTCAGCATCATCCCATGGATTAGGAGAAACTTGCTTCAATCCTAATGAAACACGCTCTTTATCTCGATCGTACTTCAGGATTTTAACCTTGATTTCATCTCCCACCGAGAAAAGTTCACTCGGATGCTTAATACGTCCCCAGGACATATCAGTGATATGGAGTAAACCATCCATTCCACCTAAATCAATAAATGCGCCGTACTCAGTGATATTCTTCACTGTACCTGTAACAATGGCTCCTTCTTGTAAATTAGCCAAAGTTTCGGCTCGTTGCATCTCACGCTCTTGAGCAACAACTGCACGACGAGACAGAACGATATTACCGCGCTTTTTATTGAATTTTATAATTTTGAATTTAAGTTTTTTGCCTAAAAACTTGTCCAAATTTTTAACGGGCTTAGTATCAATTTGACTGCCAGGCAAAAAAGCTTTCACTCCGATATCTACAGAGAGACCACCCTTTACTTTAGCAATGACTGTACCTTCCACGAGCTGATCTTTTTCACATGCTTGGGAAATTTCATCCCAGGCACGAATGATTTCAGCTTTATCTTTAGAAAGCAGCATAAAGCCGTTTTCCATCTCCATCCGCTCTAAGTAAACGCTTACAACGTCGCCTACAATGACATGGGCAACACCGTGGGCATCTTTAAATTCTTGAATGGGGACTAGACCTTCGCATTTATAGCCAATATCTACTGTTACATATTCTGATCCAATAGAAACAACTGTCCCATCAACGACTTCGCCTTCTTTGATCTCCTGCTGCCTTTGAGAAGCCTCAAAAAGCTCAGCAAAATTCTCTTCTGCATCATCGAATGGGGATAAAGACTCTTCAGGATCTAAATCAGATGAAAATTCATCCATCCAACTTTGATTTTTCGGGAGAGGCTGGGACTTTTTGGAGGCCTCCGCTCCAGTGGTTTGCTTACCTACCATAATAAATGAATGGCCTTTCTTAAACGATTGGGGGCATTCAATACCGCAAAGCAGTAGAGTAGAATGCTCACCCCTGGGATGCCGTCAAACACGGACTTCCATTGTCGTATTCACATATAAAGAGGTAAACACTCTTTGTCAAAGATAAATCGCAGCCTCAGGCGGCTCCTTTAACTGGATCAGGTGCTGTATTTTTGCGATCTGTCGAGCTATACGAATAGTTCTCTTAAAACTGAGTTCTGGAGAGAAGAAACAAAATGAATCCCAATTTTAGCAACCCCCAGTGGGAAAAACGAACAAGCGACGAACTTTACACCGAATATGAGTCCATTCTCCACCAACACCGAGTATCCCTAAGACCCACATTGATTCAGCTTTTTGATTCAGAGACGCATTGGGGAAAATGGGACCCCATCATGAGAACGATTTCCATAGCAAAAAAGCTGATTCAAAATCACTCTTGGTTTCACGTACAAGGCATTCTCAAACATGAAATGGCTCACCAGATGGTGGACGAATGCCCGTTTTTCAACAAAGAATCCCGACCTCATGGCGAATCTTTTCTTTTGGCTTGTAAGCGACTGGGAGTACCCAACGCATTCACCCACTCCAGCGTTCAACTTCAAGAGAGCCCACTGGATTGGAAAACAGAGAAAAAAAATGAAGCTTCTGAGAAGTTATTGGATAAAGTGCAAAAACTTCTAGCGCTAGCCACTTCCAGCAATGAACACGAAGCTCTACTCGCTATGAATAAGGTCCGCGAAATCTATGCACGCTACAACCTAGAAAATGAACAAAAAAACGAAAAATCGAATTTTGTGCACCTGATCGTGAATCATCACAAAAAACGCATAGAAGCCCACCAAAATAGAATTACCAGCATTCTGGTAGAACATTTTTTTGTAAAAATCTTGTTCAGTCAATTATTTGATGCAAAAAGTGGCGAATACCATCGAGTATTCGAAATCACTGGAACACGCGAAAATACGCTCATGGCAGAGTACGTCTATTACTTTCTCCTTCAACAAAGCAATTTCTGGGTGAAAGAAACAATCCAAGCGGGTCAACGAAAAATTTCTCCATTAGAAAGAAAATCATTTCGATTAGGAATTCTTCAAGGGTTTTCTGACAAGCTCAGACAATCGGAGCAAGTCATAACAACACCTTCAAAAGGAACGGAGCTGACTGTGATTGGAAAAGCAGTCCAGAAATTTAGGCATAATCAGGAATTAGATTCCTATCTTTCAGAAGTTTACCCCAATATTAAAAACGTATCCCATTCGAATCACTATTTAGATGAGTTTGCTTTTGTTGCTGGAAAAAAAATTGGAAGGACCATCTGCCTCCATCAAGCCATTACCACCGAAAGCAAAAACTATGGACGACTTTTGGATTAAAACGAAAAACTCAGAAGATTCATTCGATACTCATTGAAAGCCGTTGGCTTTGAAACAGGAATCTGAGCGACGCCGTTATAAGTATTCACTGCTTCAAAAAGATAATAACGAGACTGAGCTTGGAAATACCCTGCCACGAAGCTCCCACCGATTAAACTTCCGAATGCCCCGTAGAGGTAATTGAAATTATTCGTACATGCCGTCACTATCATGAAGCCACAGTAAACAGCCCATCCACTCCAAAAAGAAATTTTTAAGGATGTGTTATACTGAGAAGATAACTTTGCGTACTCTAGTGCTTTTGGGTTATCAAATACAAGCGATTCAAGATTATACCCGCCAAAAAATCCGGCTGTAATGGATTCTTTTCCATTTGTGATTTTATCACTTTCGAATATACCACTTGCTGAATGAGTGATCCAAAGCTTAGGTGCATCTGCAAAGGATTGGGTGGAGAATAGGAATATTAATAAAACTGCAATTTTTTTCATAATAATTATGTTTTTATTTCTTTTAAATGAACAATTCGATTTTATGTTCGTTTTGCTGAACAGACTGATCCTATTGCTCTATAAGCGTAATCTGCCATTTCACTGCGAGTTTTTCCCCAAACATAATTTTTAGCTTTCTCCAAGAAATTTACAATATCATCAGGTTCTGGAATTTCTTCCCATCTTTTCCACCACTTGTCACATAAAAGGATCATTTCCATATTTATATAATCCTCAAAGAATTCTTTTGCTAACTTTTCTCTATCTATCATTTAAAACTTCCTACTTCTTTCACCCAGTCTTTAGGGATATTCTTTGGAATCCAGACTTGATTGCCACCTCCAACGATAGAAGACATATTGTGTCCAATGCGTTGAATACTAGCAGTAACTCCCTCATGAAGAATTTCTCCGGCTGGAATTTCAACCTTTACCCAGACATTTGCGTTACTACCCCAGCTTCTTTCTAATGCACTTTCGATAACTCCCGCCGTAGGACTTGTGGGCATAATTCTGGTGTAGAATCGGCTATGATGGGAGGTAGTCGTCGCCAAGTCCAACATAGCAGGTAATTCGCTGGAATTTGCCACACTAGCTAATCGATACAAAGTTAATGGCTCTGTAGTTTGGTAAGTATGGTAGGTCGCACTGCGGAAAGTTTCAGCAACATTTTGAATCTGCAAAAGCTCTCGAGGTACCGTCTCGCCAACTTTAAGGCCAGAAATCGGCATTAACTCTAGACCACCAGGATATATAGGAGTATGTCTGACAATATTAGTAATCCCTGAATCTGCCACATGAATAGCTGAATGAAGTCCATGAGTGGCCAATCCTCGAGCATGAAGTGCATGTCCAATTTTAATTAATCCTTTAACAGAATTCTTTAAAATCGTAGTTCCACCAACAGTGGCAACACCTAAGACAGCAAAAGAACGACTCGTCCAATCTAATTCTGATCCATCAATAAGGGACTTGCCTAAAAGTGCCTCATAGCAATCTTTACCGAAGCCTAAACCCGGGGTCACCCCCATCGCCACGTCTAAAAAGGCTTTACCTATTTCCAAAGTAGACTGAGAAACGCCCAGCGCCTCTGCAAAATTACCTTCTAAGTGCCCACTCGTAATCTGAGCTGCATGAGAAAGAGAAGATATTCCTGCTTCTTGGATGGAATGAAAAATGGTTGCATTTTCTGGAGTAACTGTAGTGCTTTGGCTAAAAATTTCTTCCTGAGCTGTAAACCCATGAATCAGGTCTAATGTCTGATTCTTTTCTTTTGAATAAGTAGTCCAACCCTGGATTTCAGTAGTTAAATCACGCGTATTATAATCTCTCAGATGCAATTCAATACGATTTTTAGCTTCATTCACTTTACGGACAATCATGCGGTCCGCTGCAGCACTCATGTGCCCAGCCATATCAATCACGGGTGGAGCGCTCAGCCGAGCTCCTTGCTCTAATACCCTTTGATTTAAAGCTTCTTGTTCAGGAGTTCTCTTTTCTAGTTCTTGCGTCCATTTTTGAGTTGCTGCTATTTGAGTAGCAAGCGTTGCGGATTGATCCCGATAACCCTGGGCTTCTCGTTGTAAGTGTGCAAACGAAGGAATGGGTTGATGATGACCAATTTGGCTGGCATAGGCATTAAAAACATTTGCCATCCCCTGCATTTGCATATCCGTCAATCCATTAGAAGAATTTCCAGCGGCTTGTGGATGAGGAACCATAGAGGGGTTGTATCTATAGCCCGGATAATGGCGAGTTAGTCCTAGTTCACTGTAATCTACAGAGGAACCTTCTGGCATCGGATGGATAGGCCTACCGTCAATATACCCATCCTCTCCTCCTGGGGCCGCTAAAACTGAAATGGAAAAAAGCGCTGATAATAAAATGATTCCATTTTTCATGGTGAATAGCCTTGTTGTTTAAAAATATTGCGAAATAATGCGTTCTATTTCAGGAACAAGTTCTTGAGACAGTTCCTGCTGAAGACGTTCGGCTGCGACTCTATCTTGAGGATCTCCTCCTTGTGTTAAAAAAAGCTCAGTTTTTTCTCGTGTTTTTATGTCAGTTAAAGAAATGACTTCGTCTTGTGCCATTTGCTGAAATAGAGCCATTTTACTTACAAATATTTTAGAAATGACATTTGCTGCGGCTTCCGATTTTGTCTTTGCATCTAGATCCTTCTGTGCTTCCAAGGCGTTATATTGGGCTACGACCTCACCTTTTTCGCACTCCTCTAGTTTTCTCCTATCTTCATCTCGAGCCACACAAACACGCCATGTTACAAAGCTGGGAATAGCTGTACCAATAGCGCCCCCTAATATTGACCCCCACCAAGATTTCCAGCAATATCCTCCAACAATTCCCCCACCAACCCCACAAACACCCGCAACAGTACTCCAAGTCTCACAAACACTATTTTGATCGTTTGCACGCTTTCGTTCTTCCTCACATGCAGCAAAAGTAGGGGTTAGCGATTGCAAAACCAAAACAAATACTAAAATAAAATTTAATTTTTTCATAAAATAAGCCCTAGGTTCTTATAAATCCTCGATAAATCTCCTGGCTATATTTCTCCATGCTTCTTGAGTTTCAACAGAAGCAACAGAAGAAGGAGATGAAGCAGAGGGATCTAATTGTGCAAAAGCTGCCAACATTCCTAATCCCTGACGAGGACTCCTTCTAATCAGATCCATCTGAGCTAGCTCTTCTTGTGTCAGACGACCATCTCCTACCAGATATCCTAGAATTTCTGGATCATGAGGATTTACGATGTAAATCACTGATCCAAATAAAACCTTATATGCACGCCTTGTTTCAGCATTAAACTTGGCTTTTGACACTGGTAAATGCTCTGGATAACGGAAAAGTATCCGTGTAGCCTTTGAAATAAACTGTTTAGAAAGATTTTCAACATCTGCTATCAGCTGCTCACGACTTAAAGCAAGAAAATCACTATAACTCTTGTGAAGTTCTTGAACGGCCTGCTCACTCTTATTTGGTCCCGGTGAGTTTAGAGGAAGGGATGCTGATGGTGGCTTTAGAGTCTGTACCGAAAGTCGAGGGTACACTGGAGCTGGTAGAGGGAGAGGAGGAGCGGGTGGGCCTGCGTAGCTGTGAGCGTTGCAATGAGTGGATTGGTTTGGCCCCGCTAGAGAAGGGATCGCGAATAGTACGCCTAAAAGAAAGAATAGGGAACGCATAAAAACTCCTTTTATCCTCCCACTCCCAGTCATCTTAAAAGTTATATTTTATTGAATTAGCTGATTGAGTTTAAAATTTCAAGATAAGACGTAGATTTATTTTTATACCTCTGATTAAACCATTTTAACCTGCTTATGCACTTTTAACCTACAAATTTAATCGATTCAGTTGAATTGGTGTTTTTTGTTTTTAACTAGTGCGGTGTAAGTCAGAGGTTTATCTAAAATTCCAGCTTCAAGCACTCTAAGAAACAAGAGCCCGCGGGAACGAGAAGTTCTACGATTAAAACGGAATACAAATTCATCTAAATAAGATTGAAGATGTTTCGTACTCCAGCGGCCATGATGAGTTCCCTGAAGCCA
>CAIYTD010000285.1 GCA_903928955.1 Oligoflexia bacterium
CTTTCAAAAAATTACTTCAAATTACGCCAGCGCGATTAAAAAAGAGAAAATACAGCTCTACAAAATAGATATTTTCAAAAAAGAGGGAACTGTAAATTGAATTGCATCGAACTTTTCATTGAACAGTCAAAAAATAGACCAAAAGAAGTCGCAATTTACATTCCATTTCAAGAGGAAATAAGTTTTGAGGAATTGCTAAGAAATGCAACAAAAGCTCAAATATTTTATCAATCACTTAAAATTCATCCAGGGGATTCCGTCCTTTTATTCGATAGTCTGTCTTCTCGACTTTACAGTTCTATTATTGCCCTAGCTGCTTCTGGAATAACAATCATCTTAGTTGAACCCTGGATGCCCATTGCTCAGATCCAAAGCACTATTCGACTTATTAAACCTAAAATATTTGTTTCTAATTCTATCGGATTTATTTGGGGAGCAAGAGTTCCTGCAGTTAGAGACATCCCACAATGGATTGCATCGTCCAGCATTCGAAGTAAATCTATCGATGCTGCATTGAAACTGGAAAACGTTCATCCTGATACGCCTGCAATCTTGACTTTTACTTCTGGAACTTCTGGCACCCCTAAAGGGGTAATTCGAAGTCATGGATATTTACTCAAACAGCATGAGATTTTTGCAAAGCATTTTGAATCCAATAAATTCAGGGGGCCCGATCTGTGTCTATTCGCCAATTTTGTTTTATCTAACCTCGCTTCAGGGCGAGGCTCAGTTATTATTTCTCCGACCTGGAAACCGAAAATACTCAAAAGTTTAGACCACCTCCCAACCAAAAATCAGCCGACCACTTTAACCACAGGTCCTGCATTTCTGATTCAGCTCATGAAATACTCGCAACTACCTACGCTTCAATTGATCCACATGGGCGGGGCATTGACAGATTGCTGGATTTTTGAAAAAGGATTTGAACATTGGCCTAAAGCTCGCTGGAGCCATGTATATGGGGGAAGTGAAGTCGAACCCGTTGCTCTAGCAGACGGATATGAAGCAGTTCAAAAAAGCAGAAAGCAAGGATACTTCCAAACCCTCTATTTAGGAAAAAACGTCTCAGATATTCTGCCGTCAATGAACGAGAAAGGACTCTGGGTTTCAGGTCCTCATGTTTGCCCCGAGTATTTTGGTAATCCCGTTGAGAATTCGCTCTTAAAACGAAAAGACGCCGAAGGAATTCTTTGGCACTGCATGGGAGATCATATCGCCGAAGACCCAACTGGAAATTGGTGGTACCAAGGCCGCGCTGCTCAGAATATTAACCATTTTATTCTAGAACAAAAAATTTATCAAAGACTACAAAGCAGCAAAAGCTTTATTCATTCGAATTGGCTGATAGGAGAAGGAGTCACTAGCCAAAGCAGGGAGCTACTAGAAGAATTCTCTGAGTTAGAAGGGGTTATAGAAGCTGAAATTTTCAGAGATCGACGGCATCGAGCAAGAATTGACCGAACAAAAACAATCGAGAATGGAGCATTATGGCTAAATGGATAATCTTTTTTCAAGAACGTTTTCCTTTCCACAACTACTTTATTCTCTCCCTGGGATTTGCTTTTTCAGGAGCAGCCATCCACTCAGATTCGTTAAAATGGATCCCTATTTTCTTCGTTACTCTAGGACTGATGCTCTTTTTTTTTGAATTACGTCTCATGGACGAGTTTAAAGACTATTCCAAGGATGTCATTGCCCATCCTCATCGTCCGCTTCCCAGGAAACTATTAGGACTCGACCAAATACATCATCTGATTCTCATTTCTTTCGTTCTCATGATTGCTTTTTCCGTCGGAGTGAGCTTCCTTTCAAACCCCCTAGCAGGCGGCCTGTACCTCAGCATGACTCTTTATTTAGGATTGATGTTTAAAGAGTTTTTTATCGGCCAAAGACTCTCTCAATATCCGCTCACTTATGGAATCACTCACCAATTGATTCTCATACCGGTTTGCCTTTTTTCAGGAACTTTTCAGAATGCCCGGAACATTTATGATTCACAATTTTTTTCATACTCCATAAGCGTATTAGGCGCCTTCTTTTCCTATGAAATTTGCCGTAAACTCAATCCCAATGCCCATCCTATTTTAAAGACTTACCTCTCCGTATATGGTCCGATAAAAACAACTTTTTTCGTATGGACTCTACTCACAATCGCGGGAACTGGCGCTCTCTTTTTTGACGCCGCCTATTTTTTATGGCCTATCGAATGGAGCGTTTTATTGAGTATGCTCCTCTTTCTTTTTCAACCCGCACGCTACAAATGGGTAGAAAAAATGGCTATTTTGTCTCTCTGTTGCCACATCTGGGCCGGTCTGATCCTCTCTTTATTCAGGAGAATCCTATGAAATTAACTCTCGGCACTTCAGATTCTATGGAATCTTTTAAACAATTAGGAGGAGGAAAAGCTGCAAATTTAGCTCGCCTATCCCAAGCTGGATTTCCAGTTCCAGAGTGGTTTTGCATTACCACGGAGGCTTTCCAATTATTTATCTCTGAGAACCAGCTTTCCCCAATGCTATCTGAAATCACTCCAAGCCATAATTTTAATCTTTTCTCCAATCAAATCAATGAGCTCTTCTTAAAAGCAACTATTCCGATACAATTGGAAAGAGTGATCGCAGAAACTCTCCAATTCAATGGACTTCTCGATTCCCTTCTTGCGATTCGCTCCAGTGGATCAGAAGAAGATTCAGCTGCACATTCCTTTGCAGGATTATTTTCCAGCTTTCTTTTCCAAAATGGAATTCCTGCTCTCCTGCGTTCCATCAAACTTTGCTGGGCATCAGGATTTTCAGAAAGAGCTATGCTTTATAGAAAAGAGCGTGGCTTATCTCTATCTCATATAAAAACTGCAATCGTCATTCAAAAAATGGTTCATTCGGAAATTGCTGGAGTAACATTTTCTAGAAACCCAATTCATCCATTAGATCGAGACCATTTAATTATTAACAGTGTTTTAGGTCAAGGAGAGGGACTCGTTAGCGGAGAACTTGATTCAGACCTCTTCCAAGTGATTCGAGACAAGTTAAAAATTCAATCAACTCTTGCAAACAAAACAAATTCCTTGATTCAATCCCCTCAAGGTGGACTCATTCAAGTTCCAGTCTCATCTGATCTCTCTCTACAACCTTCGCTTACAAATGAACAAATCCAGGAAGTCGCTCAGCAATGCTTGAATGTAGAAAAATTATTTGGAGTTCCACAAGATTGTGAGTGGGCGTACGAAAATAAAAAATTTTTTTTACTTCAAGCCCGCCCTATTACGAATTTGCCTCCTGATTCCTTTTTTGATTCTACAATAAATGGAACCCATTCTATACTTTGGGATAACTCGAACATCATAGAAAGTTATAACGGAGTAACTAGCCCATTAACTTTTAGTTTTGCAAGCGCTGCATATCGTCAGGTTTATATACAATTCTGTGAAATTATTGGAGTCTCACAGTCAGAAATTAAAGATAAAGAAGATATGTTCAGAAATATGCTTGGGAACATTCGAGGTAGAATTTATTACAACCTCATAAATTGGTATAAACTCGTGATGATGCTCCCTGGAGCTGAAAACAACAAGGATTTCATGGAAACCATGATGGGGGTGAAAGAAAAAATAAATCCGGAACTCACCCAAATTATCAAAGAAATTAA
>CAIYTD010000286.1 GCA_903928955.1 Oligoflexia bacterium
ATCAAAATCTTGCAGCTTGTCTGATTTACTAAAAAAAGAAAATACCTTTAAGGCTCCCGATGACATTCTTCTAGATTGTCCTCATAACCAAGGAAAAACTAATAGCTGTTCTTTTCATGCTGCTACAGCACTTCTTACAGCATACTACAAATCAACACTTCCATCTAATCAAAGAAAAGGACAAAACAACCTAGATGTGCTTAGCACGATAGTTAAATTGAATGCAAAATTAGATGAAAAGCGCCTTTTCTATTCTGTTTTAATGGATATAAAAAATAAAATCGAAAATCTACCAGAGCATTGCGGTCTAACTATCTCCGACGTTCACAAAGCCATCCAAAATGATTGCTCTCTATCTAAAACGAACGTTTTAAGCCCAATGGCATCAGAGACATTAGAAAATACTCTTGAATCTCTCACTAGCCAGGTTACAACCTGTAAAAGTTTAAAAGGTCATAATGTTCCTAAGTTTAATATAAGCTTGATATCAAAACTAAATAGTAAAAATGAAGTCACGAATAAAATAGTCGACTATTTCAGAAAAAGTCAAGCCAACCCACTCCTCCCGTTAGGTTTATCTATATGTATTGCAGATCCTTGTGAAGATAACGGACACGCAGTCGTAGCTACAGGTATAAAAGAAACAATATGTAGTAATGGCGAAACCAATTATTCAATTATGTTACAGAATTCTTGGGAAGGTAAAGAAAATGGTCCATTTGATCTTAGTGCAATAATTAATGGGATGATGAAAATTAATATGGAAATAATAGAAATTAAGCCTTGTGGCGGTACTCATCTAGCATGCTTAGATCATCTAGAAAATGAAGGAGACCCGAAATCTTTGGCTGCACATTATTACTTATATACTAGAAATCAAAATGCCTTAAAGAACCTTCTTGAGAAATACCCAGAAAATATAAACGTTAAAACTAGAAACGAAGAAACTCCGCTTTTAGTTGCTATTAATGATAATCTTGATGAAATTTCTAAATATATTATTGCACATCCTAAAGCAGATATAAATGCCTACAACTTAGACGGAATATCTCCACTTTGGGTGGCTGCATCAATGGGGAAAAAAGATATTGTTGAACTACTTATTCAAAATAAAGCTATTATTGATAAGGAAGATAATGAAAAAATTACTCCACTCGGAGTTGCTGTAGAGAATGGATACGCAGAAACTGTAAAGTTCCTTCTTGAACATGGTGCAGACATCAACTCTAAAATAAATGGAAATGATCTACTTTCGGTTGCTAGAGAATATAAATATATTGAAGTAATTGAAATATTAGAAAAGAAATTATCTGAACATGAACAAAAAACTTTCCCTCCCGCTCCCTCCGCTTCAGCACCCTATTAAGACATTTAACCTTATGTATCTGCCAAAATATCTCTAGAATTTAGGAAAACTTCCTTTCCAAAAAGGACTCTATTTCTGCATTATTTCGATTTAGAATTCACCCGCATCAGAGGCTTCATGGTTTTCATGAATTCTTTAAATTTCAAAAAAGCCTTCAAGTCTTCTTCAGATAAATGAGATAAATCATCAGATACTGACGCATCAGCTACTTCAGTCTGAGTGCTGTTATCTTGCTTTTTTGTATTGGAACTAACTACTGTTCTAGAAAAGACATTTTTATAATCAAAACTATCCAAAGATCTTTGATTTTTTCGATGGATCACGAGCTGATTGATAACTTTTTCAAGCCCACCTACTCCATCCGACCTTTCATGATCATAGGGAACAATGGTATCTCTCACATAGTTTGAATCTTCTGCAGTCACTTCGTAACCACGAGCGAGTGAAATATTCTTTAGAAATTTATCCACGCCCACCTTTTTTCGCCGTTCCAAATCTAATTTTTTATATTCAATAATTGAAAATCTTCGATTCATTGCATCAATATGACTGGGATCTGCGCCAAGCCGACGCAGGAGTGGACCATTCCCAGCGCCTACTACAATCAGAGGGGAAGTATCAATCTCAATTCCTGTCCCTTGATCTTTAAAAATACTTCCAGAGAGCAAGGGCTTAAACAAGTGTTCAAAACTCTCTCCATGAAGCGTCGAATTAAAAAGGTGATCCATCTCATCAATAAAGAGCACTCCATTGAGATAAGTTTTTCCGTCTGATGACTGAGATTGAACCAGGCATTCCAATAATTTTCCTAACTTCAGTCTCACATTAGAATCCGAGTATCCAGAGTATCCAGAAAAATCCTTGGGAGTTAAGCTGGAAGCTTCAATCTTACAAAAGGGCAAATCAAAAACCTTTGCAAATGCTTCAGAAGAATCAGTTTTTCCTGTACCACCAGGACCTATCAGATAAAGATTAGTCCGATCCCTATGTTTCGAACCGAGCGGTAATTGAGAATTTGCAATAACTCTTTCAATTTGATCATTAAAAAAAGCAACAACGGCTGGGTCAAACGTGTCTTTAAAAAATTCCTTGAGTTTTTCCTGACCTTCTGAAGGTGTAAGATTTAATGGTTTAGTACGCAGTGGAAAATTTAAAATCGCATCCACGTATGCCATCGCCCAAGAAGGTAATTTTTTCGGAGTATTACAATCAATAATTCGAGAATCACAAACACACCAAGAACGATGTTTATTTAATATAATTTTATTTAATCCCTGAATCACCTCTGACACAACAGAATACTTTACTTCCACTTCTGCGGGACTCCCTGAACTCAACTCTTTTAAAAGCTCAAACTTCAATTCCAGCTGATCCCTGTGGTTCATCAAGATCACTTCTTCGGGATCTAATCCCCAATAGGTAATGGAAGACCAAAGTTGAAACGTATTCAAATCTGCAAAGTCTTTCACTGGTTTAAAAAAAGCTGCACCTAAATAACCCATGGTAGGTGCAGCCATTGCAGTAGCTGCAATAAAATAATTTCGATTTTCCAAAAAAGAACCGCTTGCTTTGTTCTTAGAAGAATCGTCATCTGTACTTTTCACCCCTGAAAAAGAGGAAATAGCTGCTGAAACAGGCTCCTTCCACTGAGAAGCAACCCATAAAGCACTACAACTAGCTCCCGCAGCCAGAGTTAAATTTTTGGCAGCAGCTCTTCCCGTTGAAAAACATTCCCATCTTTTTTTCTTCCAAAAAGATTTTTCGATTGCTGCTATCTGATCATCTAGTTCGTCTGCAATCGCGTAAAAAGAAACCCCTAATGGGAATACAAAACATATTAAACTTAGTAAGTTTAATGAAATTTTCTTTTTAAATGAAAACATCCGCTACTAATACTACATTTAATGAATAAGTCAAATTCTTACATTCAGCCTAAAGATCGCTTCGAGCGTAAAAGTCTATGATAAGCAATTGCAAAACGCTGCGCTTCATCTCTGACATGAGTTAAAAGTTTATAAGCACCTGTATGAGGAAGGAGTGGGATGGGATTTTTTCTATTCGGTATAAATATTCGCTCGAAGGAGGATTTAATCTCCGATGATTGAAAATCACTTTCGACTCGAGCTTTAGCCAGACCCACTACCCCAACCCCTTGAATAGAAAGTTCCTCTAAAATAGTGACCGCTTGAGAGAGCTGCCCCTTTCCTCCATCCACTACTACTAAATCGGGCAGTTCCTCATCTGCTTTTGAAAACCGGCGACCCAGAACTTCTTTCATCATCGCAAAATCATTTGCTCCTTCCACAGTCCTGATTTTATATCTTCTATATAAATTTTTATCCGGGGCTCCATCAATAAAGACGATGCGCGATGCAACAGCATCCTGACCTAGGATATTAGAAATGTCATAACATTCAATCCGATGTGGAAATTTTTGTAAATGCAGGCGTTCCTGAACTTCCTCCAATGCAGGGCTCCCATGTCCATGCACCTTTTTTTGACTTTGCTCCAGGGCATACTCCGCATTCACCCGTGCAACATTCAAAAGTTGCTGATCGACCGTGGACTCAGAAAGTTTGATCCTCACTCCCCATGTTTTTTCCAGAAGTTCAAAATCCTCAGGAAGCGCCGGCAACAAGACCTCATCCGAAGACGGCTCTTTCCAAGGTATTTCTGGGTCCATTTGAGCTTTTTCCTCCGAGAGCTTTTGAGTGAGATAATATTGAGATAGAAAATCCGCTAAAAGCTCTTTCTCTAAAAGAGTAGAATCGGTGTTTTGGAGAGAGTAATGCTGAACGGACGTCAAGCGCCCCCCCCGGATCTTGAGAAGTGTCCCATAAGCATCGATTCCTTGACGAGCCATTCCCATCACATCCCGATTTCTTTGCGATCCTGCTTCAACGACTCCCTGCGTTTGAGTAATTAGCTCAAGATTACGCATTTGATCGCGGTATTGAGCAGCAACCTCAAACTCTTCTCGTTCTGCAGAATCTTCCATTCCTCTCTGGAGGGACTCCATCAAAATTCTAGCTTTTCCCTCTAGAACACTAATGGCACTTTGAATCGATTCTAGGTACCCTGCAGTCTCTATCAGACCAACACACGGAGCTGTACACCTCCCCATTTGGTGGAGAATGCAAGGTCGACTCCGGTGACGAAACGCATTGTCTGAGCAGTCTCTTAAATGAAAACACTCATTTAAGAGCTGCATCACCTGCCGAGCAGATGCCGCTGAAGGAAATGGCCCAAAATACCGGGCCCCATCCCGTAACACTCTACGTGTCCATTCTATTTTAGGGTAGGCATCATGAACTTGAATTTTCAAATAAGGATAAGCTTTATCATCTTTCAGCCTCACATTAAATTTTGGCTTATGTTTTTTGATGAGAGTCGCTTCCAGAATTAATGCCTCAGCTTCTGTTTCAGTCAGAATTAATTCAAATCGCTGGACTCGGCTCACCCACATCTCCGTCCGAGGGATGTCATGAACAGCAGCCTGAAAATAAGTCATAAGCCGATTCTTTAAATTTTTTGCTTTACCCACGTAAAGGATGCAACCCTCGAAATCCTTCATTAAATAGACTCCAGGAGAGGTTACCGACTGCTTGGCTTGCTCTAATAAAATCGAACGATGAGGAATAGACGGTTTCGGTGCTTGATTTTCCATCGGAGTACACTATAACCACAAAGGAGGTCATCTACTTAAGGAGAATATTGAATGGCTCGTACGTCCGTTGCCAACGAAGCGCCTGCCTATTGCACAAGCTGCAAAATGGATTTGAATCATGTTATCGTCGCTATGAAAGGCGAAAGAATCGCCAAGGTACAGTGCCTCACTTGCAAAAAAGAGCATTTGTACCGAGCCCCTAAAGGTGCCACTGAGCCCAAGGCCCCTAAAGCGAAGAAAGCTGATACAGAGGAAACCAATCATTCGATTGAGGTGGAATGGGAAAAGCTGATGTCTGCTCATCGAGATATCCCGATTAAAACTTACTCCACTCGAGGACAATTTAACTTGGGAGACAAGCTCAGTCATCCGACTTTTGGAGATGGGATTGTAGGAAAGTTGATTTATCCCAATAAACTGGAGGTCATCTTTCGTACAGACGTGAAAGTTTTGATTCACGGTGGCCCCTTAGGATGAAAGAAACACTCAAAGCAGCGTTCGTTCTTTTAGGTTGTACCATCAGCCTAGTCTCCTGTTCGACTGCAAAAAGAAAAGGAGAACTTGACCTTTCTGCTTTGAGAGGAAAGAAGGTAGCCCTGGTATCTACTGAAGGTGAGCCAACAGCCAAAAGCATTATGGAGGTTGCGCTTGTCAATCAGCTGATTCAACAGGGCACTTTCATTTTATTACCTAAACTTGATCTAGAGAAGGCACGATCTGCTCCAGATATCCAGCCCACAGACTACCGCCAAATCGCACAGAGAGCAGGAGCTGACTATGCCTTGCGGATCAAAGTCATGGAATTTGAAGCAGAAACTAAAAAAGGTTACTCGACTGAAAAGATCTACGATAGCGAAATTGCTGCTGAGCAAGGCACGGATGGTCAGGTAGAGCGTGTTTTTAAGACAGAAGCATTAGAAGGGCACGTTCAATTTGAGCTCAAATTTACCGCTGTAGCCGACTCAAGCACACAATCAGGAATAGCCGAAGCACAGGAGCGAGTCGAGGCAAGTGAGAAAAATTCTGCCATTCACCTCCCCCTGAAATTAAGATTTTTAGAAACTCTTTCAAACAAAGCTTTTCGAGAATTTTTTAATCGGTATAATCAAACGTAAATATGATTCTTACTCGGCAACTGATCTTAAACTCGGCGCAGAACCGTTCAAAATCCGCATTGTCTTTCATGGGTAAGGATACGACCTATAAAGAGCTATTAGATTCTATTTCTAGGCTCAGTTACCTCTACCAACGCGATTTGGGCCCAAGCACTCGCTTAGCCTATTTCTGCAGTAATCATCCTACGGTAGTAGCTACTTTTTTCGCCATGTCGAATATCCGAGCAATGAATATTCCCGTAGATCCCAATGCTCCTCCAGAAGAAGTGATCAAGTGGCTGAAAGAATCCAAAGCAACGCATCTTGCTGTCACTTCCGATTTACTGATTCGCGCACGAGAAGTGCTGCATTCACAAGGCCTCTCCCTGCCTATAATAGAAATTGATAAAAAGCAGGGAGGTGAATACGATACTTCTTTTACTCCACCACCGGACCAGGCTCCCCTCAAAACAGATCTCGTACTCTTACTCAGAACGGCAGGAAGCACAGGAAAACCTAGATTTGCTCAGTTTTCTCATCAACAGCTGACATCTGCCTGGATGACTTTAAAAAACCCGTACCACCTGAACGCGTCTGACCGAATCCACACTTCCATGAACTGGTATCATCCCTTTGCATTCGTCCATAGCATGCTCTTTCCGATTCTGGGCGGTTCAACCTGTGTCATCGATTTAGGTTTGGAAGGGATCGAATTTTTAGATTTTTTAAAACAATCTCGAGTCACACGGCTCATCAACACACCTTCCTTCGCTTTAAAGCTTTTAACGCTTTTTAAAAATGAAAAGAGAGTTTTGCCAGGACTCAAATCCATTACAATAGGAATAGGGTCACTTTCTCCAGAACTCAAAAAAGCTTTTGATCTACTCAAGATTTCAGTCAGCCACTGTTATGGTCAAACTGAAAATCTATGGACAATAGCCATGCAAGATACTCAAAATCCTGAAGAACTTTTAGAAGGCTATACACGAGGTTTTGTAGGCAAGGGTCTTCCCGGCTTTAAATATAAAGTAATCAACTCCACTTCTGATGAAATCCCAGGTCCTGATCGGCGTGTCGGGCAACTCGCACTCACCGGACCGACCGTTATGAAAGGTTATTTTGAAAAAGAAAAGGAAACTAAAGCTGCCATTCGAGGAACTTGGCTCTACACAGGAGATTTAGTTCAACTCGAAGGCGAAGCAGAATCACTCACTCTGACCTATCTCGGACGTAAAGAAGACATTTTGGAAATCAACGGAATTTCTATTTGTTTACCCGAAATTGAGGCTGCCATCCTCAGACATCCTTACGTTGAAGATGTAGGTGCCTTCACCCTAAAAAATAGCAAGGGAGAACCAGTGATTGCCTGTGCAATCGTTAAGCAGGAAGGGAGCCTATTAAATGAAAGCCAAATTTTATTTTTCTGCAAAGGAAATCTTGCTCACCATCTCATCCCTGTTGGTGTTGCCTTTACTGAGAAAATCCCGCGTGATTTAGGCAATAATGTCAATTGCTCCAAACTCAGGAGACAATTCTCTGAAGTTGCTGGATAAACTAGAATACTTGATTACTACTTTGTTTTTATGTATTGCATAATTTTATGCATATTTATGCAATTATATAGCTTAAATAAAACTTGATATTTTATAAATATGCCATTATATGCATAACTATGATGTTTGAGTTAAATAGGCGGTCTTTAACAACAACGCTCTGGAAGCGTCTGTTGAAAGAGAGTATTTGCGTAGCATTTTTGTTCATTTTAGTCTTTCCATCAAAGGCCTATCCAAAAGAATTAAATACACTCGTTTTGGGCCTTTCAGCAGATTATCCTCCCTTTGAATTTAAAAAAAACGGAAAAATCGTTGGATTTGATTTGGATGTTGCTCGCGCGTTAGCTCAGCAAATGGGGTTTTCTTTAATTGTTCGAGATATGGACTTCAGTGCTCTGATTCCATCCCTACAGAGTGGTCGAGTAGATTTTGTGATGTCTGCAATGGCTGTAAGTGAAGAGAGAAAAAGAAATCTAGATTTTAGTTCTGTCTATTTCACGAGCTCCTTTACTTTAATTGCACCTCCTGATTTTTCACCTTCTCATCCCGTTTCCTTTTCAGGGAAAAAAATAGGAGTCCAATTAGGCACGACAATGGAAAAATACGCTAAGGATCGAATGCCTGAATTTCCTGGAATGCAGGTAGTTTCTTTAGCCAAAATTCCAACGTTAGTTCAAGAAGTGAAATCTGGTCGATTAGATGGAGTCATTTCTGAAGATATTCAAGCTTCTGCACTCATTGAAGCCAATCCCTCTTTACAATTCATTCCCCTGGAAAGTAATGGAGATGGCTATGCCATTGCTTTTTCTAAAGACTCTGATTGGAAAGAAAAATTTGATTCTGCTTTACAAAACCTTCGCGATTCAGGCGTATTAGATCAAATCCAATCTCAATGGCTTGCAAAATCTACCCATTCAGGACTTTCAAGGACTTTCGGTTCCACTTTTGGTTTTGTTGCTGGAGGTATATTGACCACTCTACAATATACTTTAATATCGGCGCTTGGGGGTCTTGCATTAGGCCTTGGCTTGGCATTAATGAAAATTTGTTCCCATTCTTTTCTGAGAAATGTGGCTATATTCTATACCTCGATTTTCCGCGGAACACCGATGTTGGTTCAATTAAGTATTATTTATTTTGGTGCCCCCAGTTTAATTCATTATAAAATTTCTCCTCTGGTAGCCGGAGTGATTGCTTTTTCTTTAAATTCAGGTGCCTATGTTTCTGAAATTATACGGGCAGGTATCCAAGGAATTGATCGAGGCCAATTTGAAGCGGCTCAATCGTTAAATATTTCCTATTTTTTGATGATGAAGGACATTATTTTACCTCAAGCCATCCGAAATACCCTACCAGCGTTGGTAAACGAAGTAGTCAATTTATTAAAAGAAACTGCATTGATCTCAACCCTAGGCGAAGAAGATATCATGAGACGCGCTCAAGTCGTTGCTGCCGAAACTTATTCTTATTTTGAACCTTTAATTATGGCTGCAGTTTGTTACTACATACTTGTTTTTTTGTTGAACTCATTAGTGAAGAAACTCGAGAAAAGCTTATCCTATGC
>CAIYTD010000287.1 GCA_903928955.1 Oligoflexia bacterium
CTCTTGGTGAAAGTACCAAAGCCTACGAGAGTGACGTCCTGCTTTTTCACGCTGTTCTTAATGATTGCGAGCGTCTCGTTGAGAACGGATTCGATATCGCATTTCTTGAGCTCTGAGTGGTTCTTGTGTGCTGCTATCTTTTCGACGAGTTCGGATTTGTTCATTAGGAGTTCCCTTGTGGCACTCTTAAAAGGCCTTCCCTGGCTGGATTTGCGAGAACTAATTATTACTTTTTAGTTTTTTTCTTTGTTTTGTTAACGACTTTCTTCTTTGTTACTTTCTTCTTTGCTACTTTTTTTGCCATGTGAGTCTCCTTTGCGATACCAATGTGAAACATTTTAATCAGAATTAAAAGAAAAATCTATCCTGCGCTATTTTTGAGTTCTTCAGACACGCCAATAAATAATCCAGGGGCAACAGAAGCACTTACAACGGCATCTAAATCTTCATTTCTTAATTTTTCAGATAGATCTTTTAAAAGTTTAATCGATTTTGACTTGTCAGGAGATTTTCGAATTTGAGCAAAAAAATAATCTATGTCTGTATTTTCTTCGACAATCTCTACCCATCGCTTTTCTGTCCAAGAAAGAATCTCATTTCCAATAATTTTCCCCATATCAGGCTTTGAAAGTCGCTCTTTTAATTCAGCTTCACACTTCAGAATTTTTACAGCAGCTTCACCGTCGAAAATAATTTTGACTATAGCCTTAGTTTCAGAAATTTCTGCAGCTGAAGAAACAGCTGCACTAGCAGCCAGCTCCCTAGCTACCTTTTTAGGTTTTTTTTCTTTTTCTTGGACGTTAAGTTCTGTTTGTTGTTCCATATTTTATTTTTCCTTATTGTCCATTAAGTCGTATCAGTCAATTGCCCTATAACATCTATATTTATAGGGAAGAGCTTACAATTTCTGTAGAAATGGCAGTCCCCGGCTTTTCCACTGTATGTCACCAACTCTACACCCTTTCCTGAAAAAAAGTGCTCCTGCGTGCCTACCGCCTGTAAACTAAGCAACTTTCAACTAGCCCCCTACCTCTTTTTCGCGATACTTTGCAATTAAACCGCTAATCTTCCCTTACCCATAGACCCTAACCAGGAACGCATACTCATGCGTCTGGGTCTTGTCTTCCTTATATACCGCTCTAATGTGATCGCATCCGTCCAATCGACAGGAGTGATTATTCCTTGCTCCCCTTCTTCATAGGTTTATTTTAGGGCAATTGGCATAGGGCTGGGGTTAGTAGGTGAAGTATAAAAAAGTTAGTTTAATAACAAATAATTCTTGCAACATAAAAACAAACACATCATTATCGGTGAGGTAGTGATAAAAAAAACCTCACAACTATAGGTACCGCAAAATGGATGTTCACAATCAAGGTTATACCTCAACAGATCTTCATCATCTTTTCAGAATGGAAGAAAGATTTAAATCCCAAAATGTATTAGCAAATGCTGAAATGAGAGGGGAAATCCCTAAAGCAATTCGTTATCCAAGGGGAAAAACAGAAGTTCGAAAATGGCTAACAAAGCAACTTCCAGAAATCGGAAAAAGATTTGGTTTTTTGCTTAATAGAAAGATGAAAAGACAGATAATATCTGTCTTTACGCAAAAAGGTGGAACCCTTAAGACCACACTGTCTCATGCTATTGCAAGGGTATTGGCTCTCCATGGAATAAAAGTTTTAGTTATTGGTCTTGATATTCAAGGCTCAATTACTAAAACCATACTCCCTCCTCCTGTAAATATAGATTCATTGGAAGCGTTGGTTGACTATAATAAAAGCGTAAAAGGATTATACCATTTTTTTAATCAGCCAATTAAATCAAGGAAAATACATGAAGTAATTAGAAACACTGATTTACCGACCCTTGATATTATCCCAGAAACACCGGAAATTAAGGATTTAGTTTTGCTTCTTAACCAAAAAACTCTGAAGGAGTTCCGATTTAAGGATGAACTACTTCCATTAACAGAAGATTACGACGTCGTTTTATTTGACAATGGACCAAGCTGGAACCTTCTTGTAGAAAATTCCTTAGCGTGCTCAAACACGCTGATACAACCAATTGGATGTGACGTTGGTACGTTTCAAGTACTAGATGGAAACATGGCCCAAATTGAAGAATTTCGAGAAAAAGCCGGAATAACATGGGAAAATCACTTATTAGTTCCAACGCTCAAAGAGAATACAAAACTTTCCCAGCAAATCCTAGGAGCTTACCTTGCTCAATATCCAGCAAAAAGACTTCTTACTCATAACATTAGAAAAAGTGTTTCAGGTCAAGAAGCTTTATATATAAATAAAACAGCTCTAGAGCACGACCCTAAATCTGATTTATCAGAAGACTATGCAAATGTTATTAAAGAAATTTGGGAACGACTTTTTGCTACTGAACAACAAAAAGCAACTATTGAAACCATACAATCCCAAAAAATAAATAACTTAAATCATTATAGTTCTCAAACTATTTAAAGGTCGATTTTATGACTCTAAAAGGAAATCCTTTTTTAGGGAAACTTAGAATACCGGTACCAAATTTAGATAAACATCCTCCAGTAAAAAAGTACCCCTTACTTGAAAATACTGCGCTTAAAGAAAACGAAGATGTTTCCCTAAACACTCAAAATTGTAATTCTGCCGTTATAACGCCTAATGCAGGCGTAAACATAGAAAAGAGAGATTATACATATGTACCCCTTAGTAGTTCAGACTTTTTAGCGAACCACCAGCAAATCGCTAGCAAACCACTAGCGAATCACCAGCAAACCGCCAGCGACCCACTAGAGACAAACAAACATTCTGAATCAAAAGTTATAATATACAACAAAAACGAACAGGAAATAGCCGCGGCAGCGAATCACCAGCAAACCGCTAGCGAATCGCCAGCTAATAACGAGCAAACCGCTAGCGAATCACTAGCTAATAACCAGCAAATCACCAGCAAACCACTAGCAAATCGCCTATCTCAAAAACAGCAAATCGCTAGCAAACCACCAGCGAAATCACCAGCGAAATCACTAGCAAATCGCCAGCAGGATTTAAAAGACCCCTCGATTACTTTTTTACAAGGATTGCAACGTAAAATTGTTGAATACCTTTATATAGATTGCAACTCGTGGGGTACTAGAACCACACGACCTATCTCTGGAAGTGAATTTGCACAACATTTAGAATGCGATATAAAAACGGCAAAAAATGCTCTAGATCGACTTTCAGAAAAGAAAATAATCATTAGAGCTAAGTCGTTCCCCGGTCGACTCGGCTCAACCATTTATGAACTTCCTGAGAACATCTATCGAGAATTCGTTGATTTTCAAAAAAGGAAACAATTAAAAGAAAACTCTCTTGAAACCACCAGCAAACCGCTAGCGAAATCACTAGCAAAACCACCAGCAACGCACTCTAGTAGTGGTAGTAAGATTTCTTCTTCAGATCTTAAACCACTACAAACTGAGAAAAAACAAATGAGTCAGGAATGGCTAGATCTTGACTGGAAAAGTCTGTCATCGATGGGCTTGCAACTCTACCACATCCGCCAAATCTTCGATGCTGGTTTGGTTAGTGCCGAAGATGTCGAGGAATCGATTCAGCAAATGCATCATGATCTGACGTCAGGTGGGAAGCATGGATTAAAAAATCCCCTCGCTGTGTTCATGAAGCAACTCAAAGTGAAAGGGGAGCGCTATACGGTTTCCACCCCAGGGTTTGTTTCCGATGAAATGCGCTATGAGAAAAAGCGGCTTGAGGAAATGCAACGCCAACAAGGGGAGATCGAACAAATCAAAACCCAGCAGCAAGAAATTCTCAACCGCGACTGCGTCGAAAAAGAGAACGAAGAGTTTCAAGCCTGGATGAGCATGAAAACGCCTGAAGAGCTGAAAGCGCTAGCAGGTAATTTCAATATCCAACTCCCGAGCGGGCAGGGGATGCTGAAGAACGCCTACCGCGAAGAGAGGGCTTTCATTCGCGAGCAGATCAGTAAAGAGCTTCCCACTTAAAAACCAAAAAGAGAATTCGCCATGTCTAAGAGAGAAAAGAAAAAGAAGAGTAATAACGTATATTATTTATCTCACTGTGACGAACTGAAAGCAAAAGCAAGGACGCGCTATCACCAAAAGAAGCAAAAGCCGAACTTGGCGCAGGTGATCCCCTTGAGACGCGCTAGAAAGCCCCGTAAAGCGTTTATGTTGATCTCACAGATGCGAATCTACGTTCATAAATTAAAATCGATTTTAGAGCCGTTGCTGCTTGGCTCTTTGGTGGTCGTATTAACCTGGTATTTGGTAGGTGAGACGTCCAGGTATCTTGCTACGCAAGATACCCAAGATTACGCTTTACTTAAGGCTTGGTTAGGAGAAATTCTTATTATAGCATTGTCTTGGGTTCAAGTGCACGAGCGCAAGCTGAAAATCAGTCGCGCCACTCTCTTAGCTCTACTATTGGCCTACAATACTTGGGCAATCGTCGGGGGTGTTTGGTGCGATAATACAGCTCGAGTTGTTCGCTCAAATGTCAGCCAACAGGCAGTTAGCGAGCTTGAGACACAGATTGCGCAGAAAGAAGTGTTGCGAGTGAAGTACTCGGATCGTGACATGATTACCCTTTCTCGAAAATATGAGCGGGAAATGATAGATTTGAGAGCAGAGCTGAAAACTGCTCGTGCTGATATGCTGAAAAATCCAAGCGATGGTCTGAAAGTTAATCTTTTCATGTTCGGAATTTTCAGACTTCTTGTTATGTTTTGTAATTCATTTTTGATTGCAAGTTTTTCAGCAAAGAAAGAGCGAGATTGCTCTACAGGATTGAGTCTTGCATATGGCTGAAGAATTTAAAAATTTCAGATAGTGGGCTGAAAGTTTTCATTGTGTAACTTAAAGTTTTGTATGATAGCTTGAATAAAATGAAAAATAATAAAATGCTGGGAGGATCAACTCTTAGGACAAGTCGAAATAATAAAATTTATTATGAGCAAAAACCAGATCCACGAATTTTTCGCTTATCAATTCATTTAGACCAAGAAGCAATGAAATATCTCGATTATAATCAAATTTCATTCAATCAGCTTTGCAGATTTGCCATTGAGGATTTCATTTCAAAGGCACAAAGCCTAAGTCTAATTCCAATAAAAGAAATCGAAAAAAATAAAAACCTCTCGAAAAATCAAGAAAAAAGAGTTAATTCTTTCATTCGAAAATCCCCTAGTCGATCAGCCCGATTGACTAAAGATCTAGATCTAGAAGTTCAAGAATATCTCGATAGAAATGATCTTTCATTTGGTCAGCTTTGCCAATTTGCAATTGAGCAGTTCATCATTGAAGGTCATTCGTTTGAGTTAGCACCAGTAGGAAGTCCTTCGAAGGTCCTGCGAATCAGGCCTCCATTGCTTGAAAAAGAAAACACGAATTTTTAATTTTCTTTCTATTTTTATTAAAATGTTCGATATCAGTATTGAAAAGTGTGTTTAGTATAACAAAAAATTTCTAAGTAATAATTAGTTCTCGCAAATCCAGCCAAGGAAGGCTATTTAACAACTCAACAGGGGGACCCCACATGAATAAATCCGAACTCGTCGAAAAGATAGCAGCACACAAGAATCACTCAGAGCTCAAGAAATGCGATATCGAATCCGTTCTGAACGAGACGCTCGCAATCATTAAGAACAGCGTGAAAAAGCAGGACGTCACTCTCGTAGGCTTTGGTACTTTCACCAAGAGCAAGCGGAAAGCTCGCATGGGACGCAATCCCCAGACCGGCAAAGAGATTAAGATTGCAGCACGCACGGTGCCTCGCTTTAAACCGGGCAAGGATTTTAAGGCTACGGTGCGTTAAGCGGACTTCATTTCTTGGCGGATCAATTCTTTAACCCTTTCTTCCGTTAAAAGAACGGGGCCAGTTTTGATCATCGCCTGTTTGAGAAGGGAATTCATAAAAGTCTGATAGGGAATAGCGAGTTTTTCAGACTCTTTTCTGAGCCAGTAAACGACGTCCTGGTCAATTCGCGCAGTGACTGCAACCTTTACATCTTTATTTTTGAATTTATCACCGACTTTTTTTGCACCTTTGAAATTAAATTCCTTCTTCATATTTTATCCTTTCGTTGCTGGATGCTTCTCTAGCTGAAATAATACGAATCGAGCTTTCATTATTCTCTACTGTCACTACATATAAAACTCTAGATTCAAGAGAATAACCCAGATATTCCATGCGGTCTCCATCTGGGTGATCGTTTATATTTATCAGCGAGAGAGGGTTTGTAATGACGGTTTGAGCCTCTTCAAACCAAACTCCATGTTTTTTGAAGTTCTTTTCATTTTTACTCTCATCCCAGCCAATGACATCCATAAATAGATCTTATTACAATGTACGTACAATGTCAAATAAAC
>CAIYTD010000288.1 GCA_903928955.1 Oligoflexia bacterium
ATCCACAAAATCCGGTAGGAACAGCTATTCCGCTTCCACTCTGCAACGTCAGCGAAGGAGAGATCAATCAAGTCAATATAAAAAATGATCCAAAAGCTCCTTCTTGCGGTAAAAATCAAAACTACATCATGGGAGGAGTCCAACAGACAGAGGGATATGGAGTCAAAGAATCAGCCTATACTTATGGACTTTATGCACAAGCTTGGAAATGCTTTACACAGCAAGTTTTAAATGAAATTAAAAACAATCAATCCTTCACCGTTAAAAACTCGACTGCAGCTGCAACTGATTTTCAAAAAAACTATAACGAAATTAAAGCTGATTTCCAGCATCCACCCATTTCAAATATGTGCAATCTCCCCCTCAATGCTTGTCTGAATCAAACGAATGTATGCGACGATCCAAACATAGACCCTAAAAATTCATGTCACAAAATAGCCATTTGCAAATTAAAGGCCGCTCAATTGAAGTTAGAATCTGCTTATAAATTAATTGCATTTCAAGAAATCGAAACCCGGGCCATGAAAAGCTGGCTCCTGCTCACTCAAACCCTCAAGGACAAAATCTATAATGAAGTAGAAACCCCCTGCCTCCAGAGCCTTTCCTGCGATACACAGCCCCCTCTGGTGCAAAAGTGGGTCCCAAAGGAACTCAAGTGCATCACAAGAGGTATGAACTCCTGTTATCCAGGTAGTTATCTCACCTTCATGCAAACACTTACCCAAACCCACTATCCTGACAATGGATCTTGCCAATGAAAAAAAACCAAAAACAATTCTGGATCGCTCTCTGGGTCAGTATTTTAATGAATGTTTTTGGCCAAAACACTGCCTTTGCTGGAGGAGCTGGAAACTGGATTGGGTGGGAATGTCAGAAAGCCAAGGATGCATGCATCGGGTCCTCTACTTGTATTGGTGTTTGTGCGGCAATGGTCGCAGCAGGCATAGCCCTAAACGTTGGGAGTTTCGGGCTCGCTTCTGCCGCTGGAGTTCCGTTAATAGCTTTAGGAACGGCAGGAATGGCTACTTGCATTCCGATTTTAAGTGGAACCAGCGATTTCTGCTCAAAAGGCTGTCCACAAGATTCTTCTGATACCTCCCCTAGCTCCCCCATTTATTGCACGCCTGCAGGAGCAAGCACAAATATTGCTGATCCCGCCCTAGCGCCGATTTGCTGTGATACAACTAAAACCTCTCAGCCCAATCCTTCGGCTCCTAACCCGGCTCCCTCGGGTTGCCCTCAACTCCTACAACCGAGCAACCCAGACGTCACCACTCCGCTTGGTGGAGCTAAAGGGGATGTCTCCCAGGCAGCTGAAATGGCTGGAGGAGCACCGGCGATTGTCACTAGCCCCTCTTCGCCTCCCTCTTCTCCCATTGCCTATCAACAAAACTCAGATGCTGCTATCGGAGGAAATACGGCGCCCACAACAAGCCTTTCGCCTTCTAATTCTCGTTCCGAAATGCCTAGCTCTCCGTCACTCAGCGGGACTCGGACTGGATCTGGATCTCGATCCGCAGCGGGTTCCAGTGGAGCGGGGAGCGCATCCGAGCTCCATAGCTCACTTCAGACAGACCCATATGCAAGCCCGAGTGCAAGCCCCTCAACAAAGTCGATTGGAGATTTTGCCTATTCAGCTGGGAGTGAAGGAGGGAGTGCCTCCAACGGAGAGCCTGCCGGTTTCAATTTTACACGACCAGGAGCAACCCCTACGACTGGAATCAACGCTTTCTCTGCTCCAGACGCACAGCAGGAAAATGGGGCTTCTCCGATGCTCAGCGAAGATCCTGAAAACTATTTCAATCGGATCGAATCCAGTGCCAGTATTTTTAAAATAGTTCATTTGCGCTATGACTCCATCGCAATCAAAAGGCATTTTATAAGTAAGCTCTAAATATTAGGCTGTACATCAGCCCCAAAAGGAGTTTGGTTACTTTCATTATTCTGGAAGTTAGGTAGTAAAAAAATTTGCGAGCTTGTGGCTTGAAGACGAATTCTTAACGCCCCAAGTAAAGAATATCTTGCAATTAGGCCCTATAATTAGCTCCATCCCTCAACGAAGCTAATACAAGTCCAAGCTAAGATGTCACTTGTGAGCATCAAATCTTTATTTTAATTTGGCCTTTGCTATTTCATCTTATCCCTCATTTTGATGAGCATTTTTTTTAAACCCTATGCTAAAAAAATGGAAAATTTCTATCAGCTGCATGATTAGAGAACAAATTACTCAACGCGAGATCTCAAAGTATTTGGAAATAGATGAATCACGCATTAGTGATATTTTAAAGCTAAAGATTGAAAGTTTTACTTTAGATCGACTTCTTACTTATGTAGCAAAGATACACGCTGATATTAAAGTATTAATTACAGCGACATAAATTTAGAAATACCCCAACGCATCTCGCCTTCGTGCTTTCTGGGGCGGCGATCAGAACCCCCGCTGGAAGTGGGTTTATATTCGAGCATTCGGTAGACGTTCTCTTAGCGCCGCTTGAGCTTCATCTGTAATTTGATTTACAGATAGATCAATAAAAGTAATATTGGGCATAGCAGCAATATAATCAGCTCCAATATCTCCAATTTGATTGTTACCTAGCTGCAGCAAAGTAATCCCGGTCATAGTAGCAATATGATAAGCTCCAGCATCTCCAATTTCATTCTCAATTAAATTAAGTGAAGTAATATTGCGTATATTAGCAACATGAGCAGCTCCAACATCTCCAATCTTATTCCGACTTAGATCAAGAGAAGTCAGCTGAGTCAAAGCAGCAATACTAGCAGCTCCAACATCTCCAATTTCATTCCGACTTAGATCAAGAGAAGTCAGCTGAGTCAAAGCAGCAATACTAGCAGCTCCAACATCTCCAATTTCATTCCCACTTAGATTAAGAGAAGTCAGCTGAGTCAAAGCAGCAA
>CAIYTD010000289.1 GCA_903928955.1 Oligoflexia bacterium
ATTCGATATGCTTTTCCAACCGAATCACCTGTGGGACGTCCTTGATCGAGATCATGAGAAAAAACCAGCCGTTCAATTTCTATTTGAATTTCATCCGGAAGTTTATAGCCATCAGCAGAAAATACTTTAATCCCATTATCACCATAGGGATTATGCGATGCTGAAATCATCACTCCCGCATCCGCGCGCATACTTTGAGTCACAAAAGCAACCCCAGGCGTAGGTAAAGGGCCAATTAAAATCACATCAGCACCCATCGAGCAAATCCCGGATGCTAAAGCTTGTTCAATCATATAACCAGAAAGACGAGTATCCTTGCCTACTACTATTTTTGCTCGACGCATCGGAGACTTGGGTTCTAAATGCTTTTTTGGATGCGCTTTTAAAACATGAGCCACCGCTCGACCGACTGCCATAGCTATTTCGCCTGTCATCGGAAATGCATTAGCGACTCCACGAATTCCGTCTGTTCCGAATAGTTTATGGCTCATTTCAGTCTTCCTTACTTTGACTCTCTCAGAGTCAGTAAAGGGTTACATTGACATGATCAGGAACTACCTTCACTAATCCAATGTTTTTAGGTAACGTGACTTTTACCGGTTCAATATACTTTCCTTTAGTTCGATCAGTCAAATCGATCAGTCCAAAAATTTGATCTCGATCTAGATTTTGAATATCTTCAGAGGATCCTTGAACAAAAACGGTAACACTTTTTTCTTCTACTCTCGTCTTATAACGAGATAGAACACGAATGTCTACATTCTTGATCCTAAAATTTGCAGACAAAGGCTCCACTTCAATGAATGCACGAGGTAATGCGCTGTCTAATTGAACATTATAACGAAGTAAGTCTAGAGGAACCTCCTTGTCTAGACTTCTCTTTAAATGAGTTAAATCAATAGGTGCAGTGAGAACTTCAGTGATCCCATCCACCTTACTTTCAGGCCCCTTAATACGTATGAGTTCAGGCTTAACTTCGGTTTTTACGATTCGAAAACCATCTGGAGGAGTGCCTTGTAAATCTAAATGAATAGGGACCTCTTTGCGTTTTAAATATTCTAATTTAATTAAAATTGCTGCAGGGTTAATAGACAGCACTTTTACCCCGATGGGTACACGAATATTATCGGAAAAAAAACGATAAGTAATCAGTGCAGGCTTAGCACCTGATAAATTAACTCGAATAGGCTCTTCTTTTCTATCTAAAACACTCCGTAAAAAAGCCTTAGGACCAGAGAGGCGAAATGCAATTCGATCAGGGATATCGTTACCTGGAATAATGTCAGCAGGAGTAATCAGCTCCAATGGTATTTCTTTTGTCACTTCAATATTACGCGAACCCAGTACAATCCCCCACACTACAATAGCCATCACTACAGAAATTGTTTTCGTTCCAATATTTAAGGAAACAAAAGTCCAAAGACGCTCTAAAAAAGTCTTTTTTCGAGCTAAAGAACTTATTTTAGGAGTCGTCATGCGACTCTCTCCCTTGTACTGCCTTCAACCAACCCTTCATACGCTTAGGAAGATTGACTTGCCCTCGAGAAAGATCGAGTAATGCCGCCAAACTTTGCCTGAGTTCCTGCTCATTGAGATTAGTTGTAATTTTTCCACTTTTTACTAAATGAACTTCTCCTGCCTCCTCCGATACGAGAACTACAATCGCATCTGTATCTTCCGTTAAACCTAAAGCAGCTCGATGACGCGTTCCATAGCGCTTATTGATATTGGGATCTTTTGAAAGGGGAAGAAAACAGCCAGCTGCTGCTAGTTTCCCACCCGTAATGATCACTGCTCCATCATGAATCGGCGATGTAGGGATAAAAATTGCATAAAGCAGCTCTGCTTTGACTCGTGACTCTAAGCGAGACCCAGTATCAATAAAGTTTTTCAATCCTGTTTCTCGCTCAATCACTATCAGCGCACCAATGTACTCTTTTGCGAGTCGCGTTGCAGCACGCGCGATATCATCTACCATTTCACGCTCTTCCTCAGCTGAAGCTCCTGAAAAAAAAGGATTCTTTCCAACATGGGTCAAAGCTCTTCTTAAGTCATCCTGAAAAAGAACAATTACAATTAAAATCAGGTAATCAAAAAAATAGGAAAATAACCAATGGGTTGTAAAAAGCTCAAACATTGAAGAAATATAAAAACCAACCCCTAAAATGCCCAAACCTGTCAACATTTGCATCGCTCGGGTCCCCTTAATCAAAAGAAGAACTCGATAGACAATAAAAGCTACAATCCCTATATCCAGTAGGTCAATTAACCTCAAACTAGATCGGAGATTAACGAATAAGTCTCCCACTGGCCACCCTAGGAACCCGCGCTTGCCTCAGTGCTCAATTAAGCTGGCACAGGAGCTGGCGCGGCCCCTCCTCCTGTACCTGAATCTTGCCGACTCCCTGTATGTGCAGAAACGGTAGAGGCAGGCGTATTACCGGAATCAATAGAAGGAGGAATGACAGGAGGCCTTTCAATCTTAAGACCCTGAACAATCCGTTCCACTTCTACTCCATCCAAAGTTTCAAACTCCAGCAAGGCAGCCGCAAGATCATGCAAAAGATGCAGCTGATTGACCAAGATATCTTGAGCGCGTCGGTAGTTGCGCTCAACAATATCTCGAACCTCACGATCAATGATTTGAGCTGTTTGTTCAGAATAATCTCGATGCTGAGCAATTTCACGGCCTAAAAAGATGGCTTCTTCCTTTTTGCCAAAGGTCAGAGGGCCTAAAACATCACTCATTCCCCACTCACAAACCATTCGACGGGCAAGTTCAGTAGCCCGCTCGATATCATTTCCTGCACCTGTTGTTTTTTGTTTTAAAACAAGTTCTTCAGCAATTCTGCCACCCATTAAAAGAGCAATATTATTTTCTGCTTTTTCCCGTGAGAGATTCACACGATCCTCATTTGGCAATGTTTGGGTGACACCTAAAGCCATGCCACGAGGAATAATAGAAACCTTATGAATAGGATCAGAGCCAGGTAGAAATTTCCCAACAAGAGTATGACCAGCTTCATGAAAAGCAATTGTTCTCTTTTCATTATCAGTCAAAACCATGCTCCTGCGCTCAACGCCCATGAGCACTTTATCTTTCGCCTGCTCGAAATCTTCCATTTCCAAAAACTTCTTGTTGACACGAGCAGCCAAAAGCGCTGCTTCATTGACTAAGTTCTCTAAGTCTGCACCTGAAAAACCCGGAGTACCCCGCGCAATAACCTGTAAGTTCACATTCGCTGAGAGTGGTGTTTTACGAGTGTGCACTTTTAAAATAGCATCTCTTCCTTTTGCATCGGGAGGAGACACAACGACTCGACGATCAAAACGGCCGGGTCGTAAAAGCGCAGGATCCAAAACATCGGGTCGATTCGTAGCTGCGATTAAAATCACACCTTCATTGGATTCAAATCCGTCCATTTCCACTAAAAGCTGATTTAGAGTTTGCTCACGTTCATCATGACCACCCCCCAATCCAGCTCCTCGATGACGGCCTACTGCATCAATTTCATCTATAAAAACGATGCAAGGAGCGTGTTTTTTGCCTTGTTCAAACAAATCACGCACTCGAGATGCGCCTACTCCTACAAACATTTCTACGAAATCGGATCCTGAGATAGAAAAGAAAGGGACTCCTGCTTCGCCAGCAATGGCTCGTGCCAGCAAGGTTTTTCCTGTACCTGGGGAACCCATGAGAAGCACACCCTTAGGAATTCGACCGCCTAGACGCGTAAATTTTTTGGGATCCTTTAAAAATTCGATAATTTCTTCCAGCTCTTGTTTCGCTTCTTCTGCTCCTGCGAAGTCTTTGAAAGTAACTCGATTGCTCGATTCAGTCAGGAGGCGGGCCTTACTTTTCCCAAAAGACATCGCTTTTCCCCCACCTACCTGAATCTGTCTCATAAATAAGAAAAAAAAGACAAAGAGCAACAGCATGGGAAACCAAGAAATGAGAACTTGTTGCCAAATGGGAGTTTTCTCAGCGCGTTCGTAATTGGGGATAATATTATTTTTTTCCAGAATTTCGAAAACTTTGGCATTTTCAGTATCACCAATGGTTTCAAACTGCTTTCTTCCATCAGGACCTGACTCTTTAAATGCACCTACAATTAAATTATCCGCTTTAAAAGTGACATCCGTCACTTTTCCTTCTTTAACATATTGAACAAATTCACTAAATTTAATTTCCTTGCGATGTCGATTGCCCGTATCAAAAATTTTGAACAAGCTAGCAAACAACAAAATCAACACGAGCCACAAGGCGACTGTTTTCTGCGATGGCTTCATTTATACAATCCAACCCTCTCCTGACATCCACGGTAACATAGATCTCCTAAAAAAATCAATTTCCAGAGAGTAATTCATTGACTTTTTTCTAGTATCCACCGATCTGTTTGACGCTCTGTCAGATCGCCCTTAGGATCGGATGGTGAGATCTCTTCATTATTATAACTCTTCATTAAAACTGTCGAACTAGAAATTTTCTTCTTTTCTCGAAATAACTTCCAGCCTCCTGGTAAGTGAAGCTCCGCCGAGCCATTATTTTTTCTGACACTCTCTTTTAATACATATTTAAAATGAGAACGTCGAGCTTTGAGTCCAGCTGCTTGAAAAAGAAGTTCAAAGGGCAGAATAGAATTCAAATCTTCCTGTTGCTCTATCATCTCAGCTTGCAAACCTAAAGAGACTAAATGATCAATTGCTTGAGGAAAAAGACTCTCTAACTCTGGCATCAAAGTTTGACGCATACGCGCTCTCAGGAACCGATTAGAAAAATTAGTAGAATCTTCTCGAAAGCTTGTATTTACCTCTTGTAGATAAGATTGGATCGTTTTTTTTCTTATTTTTAAAAAAGGTCTCATTTCTCGTCCGTGTTGAAAAGTAATCCCTGCTCCATGGGTCTTTGCAGCTCCCGTAAAAAGTCTCCAAAGTAATGTTTCCGCTAAATCATCTGCTTGATGTGCAGTAAAAACAAGAGCTTCCTTTTGAATGGCTTGCTCGTTAAAAATTTTCTTTCGGGCTTCTCGGGCTTCTGCTTCCCAAGATTGATGCCGAGATTGCGCTAATCCTGGAATTTTGAAATTTAAAACGGGAACCCCCCATCGAACTCCAAGCTCTTGAACAAAAGCTGCATCTTGATCAGATTCGAGCGGACGCCAGCCATGGTTAATATGGATGAGTGAGAACTGGTTGGAAGGAGCAATTTTTCGTCCATAGTGAAGGAGTAAATGAGCTAAACCTACGGAGTCACTCCCACCTGAGACAGCGATGAGGATATGCGAAGTTATTGGCAACTGTATTTTCTGATTTTTAAAAAACGCGATCACTTGACGGATCAATGTGCCGCCCACCGGCCCTGGCCGAGGGTAACGCGAAGTAACAGTTGAAGACATGAGACCACCCTTTGCTGATTCTGCAAAAAATAGCAAGTCAGGAGTTGATCCCATCTTCAATCAAGGGTATGACGGGTGCTCACAATGGGAATGCAAGCGGCTGGGTAGCTCAGATGGTTAGAGCGGCGGATTCATAACCCGCAGGTCGGGTGTTCGATTCACCTCTCAGCCACCATTAACAAAATTTACCTGACTTAAAAAGTACAGTTACTATTGCTTCGCTACGTGGTGTGTTAAATTGCCAAATATGAAATTTGGACTCAAGAGCAATACTGCTCTTTCCATCTTGGTGTCGTCTTTGTTAACCGCTTATTCAGGAGGACAATCTTCTGAACCAAATCCTTCATGGACACCATCACCACCCCTACCTGATTGGACTCCTCCTCCACCTCTCAGTGACGACGAATTCCAAAGCTGGACTCCCGAGCGAATTCCACATGTTAAAATTTCTGAACTTCGGAGGGCTTCATCAGATCAAATACGATCTCTGACTCGTGCGCAAGTACAAGCCCTGACCCCAGCGCAAATTGCTGGCTTGTTATTGGATCACATTCAAGCTCTGGCTTCTCAAGGGAGTACCGCGTCTCTGAGAGATTTCAGCCCAGCGCAAATTGCTGCATTGGGGAGCAACATAAATGGATTACACAATCTCACCCCATTAGAGCAACTCCAGGCTTTCACTGTGGAACAGTTTGAAGCAATGCCAGAAGCAAACCGGAACTCGTTACCTCAATTAATCCGCGATTATTATGGGCATCGAATAGATGATTATCGGTTTGGAGAAGGAGCCTCTAATCGAAGATGGACACCGGAACAGGTACAAGGCATTGATCCAGCGGGATTTAATCAGGTTGCGTTTAGCGTAGTTAATATGAGAGAGCTATTCCTTCATATTTCTGATTTCTCCGTTGCGCAAATTGCTGCCATTCATCCTGTCTATATGCGCTTATTGTGGTCATTACCTTTACTATCAGACCAACAGATCCAGGCACTTACTATCCATCAAATTGGAACTTTATCAGGAAAACAGCTCAACCTTCTTTCAGCAGACCAGATCCGGGCCCTTAGTCATCTTCAAAGACACTGGATCAGTTTGAACGGCCATCAAGTCCGTGAATTGAGTCCTGCGTTTATCGAAGGAATTTTTCCAGAAATATTGCCAGACCAAATCCGACTCATAACGGGAGATCAAATTACTAATATTGTTGGTATTGTTGGTATTAATAACATCGCAAATTTGATAATGAAATGGGTAATAGTTCATTGCAATTTGCTCAATCGAGATCAGCTCCAATCGATTCCAGTCGCAAAGATGAATCTTTTTGGAAGTGAAGATTTGTTTTCTATGGATGTTCAACAGGTCCCCAACTTTTCACCAGAACAGATATCTGCAATTGATGCAGACGTCATTTCAGGATTTAGGCCGCGACATATTCCTCACTTAACTACCGAGCAAGTTCGTGCTTTGACTCCTGAACAAATCAATGCCTTACGGATACATAATGATCATATGGCTGCATTTACTCGCGAACAGATTCAAGCGTTCACTGCCGATCAAATAAGCGGTGTTGAACATGATCGAGTCTATACTTTTTTTACACCTCGTTTGATTAGTCATTTAACTCAAGACCAAGCTCTCGCAATTACCCTTCAACAATTACGCGCATTAAGGATTCACGATACACAAAGACGTGCCCTTCTTGCTCTACCGCAAGGGTACCTGAGCAGAGCGCAAAGGCAGCAGCTGCAGTGATAGAACTTACAACTCACCTCTCAGCCACCCACTCGCAGGGGATCTGAAAACAAGAGAGTAACTGCATAGGATAGCGGAATAAGTTTTCTTCAAGTTTTTGAAGAATTTCTTTTGCAGTTTGATCTGAGTTTTCCTCTAGCCAACTCACAATGGTGGACCATACGAACTGAAATGGATCCTTTCGGCTTTTCCACCAACGTGGCTGACTATTTTTCTTATAGGGTCGCTTTGCTTGTCTCCAGTTGCGATCTTTAGAGCAAGATCGTGACTCTTCGAGAGCCCGCGAGTTTAGATTTAATTCCAATAATGAATTGTTAATTTTTTCTACTACTGGAATCTGTTTTATTTGTGGCTCGAACCATAGCTTGTCTTGAGCCATTTGTAATTTTTGCAGGAGAAGCATTGGATCTAGACTGTCATATTGCAGTCGGAGCCGTTCTTTAATCTCGTTAGAAATTGAAATAGATGACATCACTCGTTGGTATGGAGTTTGAGCAAGATCGTATTTACGCTTGATTTTAACCCCATTGCTAGTTTTGTAGAGAAGCTTTAAAGGGGGCTGAAAGAAGTTATTGTACAGGCGGAGTATTTTATACAAGTCGTTTAGGGACGAGAATGCATCAAGCCCATCAAGTCGATCGTAGCCAAAATTTCTGCGAATAACCTGTCCATTTTTTTGTTCAATGAAACATTGATCATTTTTCCTATAAGGACGTGATCTTGTGAAACCAAGCGAATTTTCGCGGCAATATTTTATTAATAATCCATTAATAAATTCTTTCCCATTGTCAGAGTCCAAGCTGATAAGAGGAAATGGAAACTGAGGTGTTACATAGAGAAGTGCCGCTAAAAGACTCTCCTGATGGCGGGAAAGGAGTGGTAGAGACTCTGTCCATCCGGTTGCTACGTCGGTTAGCACAAAACTGTATAGAAAGCTCCCTCTCATACTTGTTCCACAATGTGCAACAAGGTCAATTTCACAGTTTCCTGGCAATGCATTTCCCCATTCTGAAAAAGTTCCAATGGGAATTTGCCTTCGAATCCCAGGAGATCGGTGTCTAAATCGCCGTTTTTTCTGATCCTCAAGATTACAGAGTGGGGCCAGACAGCGATCAATTGTGGCGGGGCTCAATCTTAAAAGGTCATCTCGAACTGAGTCAGCTATATTCAGATGTCCATGCTTTTGTAATGCCTGACAAAAAATACTTAAAAATGGTACTAGTCTCTTTGAACAGATTCTATTGAACAGTTCCCAAACTTTGACTAAAGCGTCCTCGGTCTCTTGAGAATAGCTTTTTTTTCTTTTGCGGCGAATCCCATTAGATTCCAATACTGAGGCCCTTAATAGTTTCTCCAACTTTTGTTTGTTGGGTTAGGTTTTTCCTGAGGAAACACCTTAAGCAAGGTTATATTTTAGGTGAGGCAATGCGCCCAAATATTCTCCGTTTCTAATAGTCGCCGGACATCAGTCATACAATCCTCCGTTAGTTGGATGCTTTCAACACTAAACGCAACCTAAGAAGATTCTAAAAATTGCTTCAACAGCCCTAAATCAAGTACTTAAGTTACAAGAGTCCCAAATGCTTAATGAAACCGAGCCCGATTTTTAAGAGCAGCCTCTCGGGTAATTTCCTGAGCCCGTCGAACGGCTTCTGCCGCAGCAATTTGGGCAGCTGACTGATCTTGAGTCGCATTTCTAGCAAAATCGAGCGCAGTCTCCGCATCCCACGCAGCTTGAGCCGCCCTGACTTGGGGATCTTCGGAAGTCCGGTTGGCTGCAGATATTTCTGGATTTTCCGCAACAGTGACCGGAATCAAACTGGCTTCATTAGATCTATTGCCATTCCCGAGTTGCCCTTGACCATTAGCACCCCAACATTGTATTTTTTTATTAACAATAGCACAGCTGTGGTACCCGCCTGCTGCAATAGCACTAACACCGCTTGTCAGCCCTGCTACTTGCACTGGTATAGAACTTCTAATCTCACTCATAAACTGACGCCTCATCTCCCTCATGAAGGCTGGTGCATTATCAGACCCCCAGCATTGAACACCGCCATTAATAATAGCGCAAGTATGGCGGCCACCTGCTGCAATAGCAGTAACACCACTTGTCAGCCCTGCTACCTGTATTGGAATAAGACTGTTTTCAGTAGAGCTATTCCCCAATTGTCCAACGTGACCCTGGCCCCAACATTGTGCTGCGCCATTCACAATAGCGCAGGTATGGAAAAAACCTGTTGCAATAGCAGTAACACCAACTGTCAGTCCTGCTACTTGCACTGGTATGAAACTGTTTTGAGTCGTATTATTCCCAAGTTGCCCTAAACTATTATCACCCCAACATTGCGCTCCACCATTTACGATGGCGCAGGTGTGGTAAAAACCTGTAGCAATAGCTGTAACTCCACTTCTCAGGCCTGCTACCTCTACTGGAATGAGACTAGTGTCATTAGAGCTATTTCCAAGCTGGCCACGATCATTGGGGCCCCAACATTGTGCTCCGCCATTCACAATGGCGCAGCTCCCTGTAATAGCAGTAACACCGCTTGTCAGTCCTGCTACTTGCACTGGTATGAGACTGTTTTCAGTAGAGCTATTTCCAAGCTGGCCATTGTTATTGGGACCATAATCATTGAGACCCCAACATTGTGCCCCGCCATTAATAATGGCGCAAGTGTGCAAACGACCCGCTGCAATAGCAGTAACACCGCTCGTTAACCCCTCTACTTGCACTGGTATGAGACTGTGTTGAGTAGAGCTATTTCCAAGCTGGCCATAACCATTGTACCCCCAGCACCTAGCTCCGCCGTTTACGATTGCACAACTATGAGTTTGACCAACAGTAACCGCTGAAAGCTCTGGTATCAGTGGAGGTGCACTCAAATTCGGGAACCAAGGAATAAAATCCTCGCTGGCGGTCAAGGATCTATTCCAAGACTGATTACTCAGAATTACTTTCTTCAATCGCAGGCTTGCTTCATGCGTGAGTAAATGAAAAAATTCTGCATTAAAGAGGCGATCACCCATATCAATGCTAGAAAGAAACTCGTTGAAGTTAAATGTGTCGGCAATCTGTTGGAGGCTTTTGGTGCTATCATAAGTGAGTGCGGCAGAATACGGAGCATCTTCATGAGTCATTCTAGCTCCGATGGGTGGCACTCCAGCTACCGGATTGAGTTCCTCATCGAGCTGAATAAGCAGGCCATCATGAGTAAATCTATAGAGCCCATCACCCAGATTGGAATCTATTGTTAAAGATAAGATCTCAGGAGTCGCATACACAGATTCCATGTGAAATGGGATATCACTTGGGGGTGCGTTAGTAATGCCGGCAAGCTGATTGTATGGACGATAAGTGTGGCATTCTCCTTTCATATATTGAACCAAATGGCAATTGCCTGACTCTGCGCTTACTACGCGAGTGAGTGCCTGATTTTCCGATATTTTTCTAAAATAACAGCGCCCTGGGATCGTTCCAGGGATGTCTTGATTGGGCGCATCGCAGGTCAAACGAAATAATTCGGCATTTCCATCACTTGTTGCTCCTGGATTCATTTGAGTTTCTGAAAGGGTGCCTTCATAGATGTTTACAGGGGTAGTGGTTTCATTCAGCACTCCTTCCAGTTGGGGGACATCGTAAATCACTTTTTTATAGGTAGAGCACTCGGTTCTTTCTCTTGCTTGTCTGCACGTAAATAGATGATCTCCAGGAAGGCTGGATTCGGATATTTTTTTCTTGAATAATTTCAGTCTGAGGCTAGCGAATGGTCTCGTGTTTCCTGCAGAATCTCTCAATTCTGGATCTAGTAAAATATGATCACTAGCTAAAGTCTGCGCAACACGGATTTCACATGTAGAATGATGAACACTTTCAAATACGGTATTTTTTAGATTTACAAGAGCGCTTCTCCATTCATTATAATGAGCGTTTTGTTGCAATTCTGATTCCCAAGTAGCCCCTGCGATACTTTGAAATCTGGTGGCAAAAGCATCAATATTGCGATTGATTTCAGGAGAATTCCTAAAACTGGCGTAGGCTGTGCCATTTTGAAATCCTATGTTTACGAGACTCACAATTGAAAAAAAATACAAAATTTTTATTATTTTAATCGACATACGCTATGTTCTTTCTCTAAATCTATTTTGTTTAATACTGCACTTATGAGACATATTTTCTGAATGTGGATAGGGGTTTTATATCAAAATTTTAATTTTGTACATTAAATAAAGATAACAATTTTTTAGCAGAATCGGAACCGAATCAGATTAGGTCCTGATTTATTTTATTTTTTTATAAATCACTTGATGTAATTAACTATTTGTGTGATAAACCCTGGCTTACTTAGTAATAATTGAAAAAATAGATACCTCAGGGTGAAGAGAGCTTGGAAAAAGGAAGTTTTTATATGCAGAACAGCAGAACATCTATTGGCTCTTTTCGGGCAGCTCTAGTCCTGATGAGTATCCTTGTTTTTCCTCAGCTGTTATTTGCTCAGAACGAGATTCATGCTTTAAAAATTGACGAAGCATGCGAAGCCTCCCATGGTACTGAGAAGCTTTTCCCCATTTATTCTCCAGATAAAACAGACCTACTCACATTGCCGTTAGACTTACAGGATGTCATTGCCGTTGGAAGATGTAACCCCAATGGAAGCGTTTCCATCTCAGGTATGGATCAAAAATCATTCACTCTCACGGGTGACTTTAATCATGCTGTTAACATCGTAGGAAGCGCAGTCACTCTCCGGAATGCAACCTTTAGAAAGGAGCTCCATCTCTCTGCTCATTCTATCCAAGTGGAAAGAGATGTACTGTTTTTAGAGAGCGGAGTGATGTTGTCAGAAACTCGCTTTGAAATAGGGTCTCCACAAATACCCAGTAAATTAATGGCAGAAAAAGATCTGCATATCGAGGCGAATGAGTTTTTAAATTATGGTGCTGTAGAAGTGGGGTCTTTGTCTTTGAAGGCCCTGAAAATAGCTCAGTACCCATCGTCCACGGTTATGGGCAAAAATAAAATTGAAGTATCAGGCTTCAAAAAGTTACACAATCATTCCTCCGTCATCGTAAGCGGAGGAGATTTGGTTTTCTCAGGATTAGAAAACGCCGAAGTTGTGAATCACTCGGGATCCAGAATTTTTGCGAATGGGGTGTATAGTTTGAACTGTGGCTCGCTGAAAGATTCCTCTGAGGCTATTAGCAGAATGGGCGCAGTATTTAACCTATCCGGCAGTGCTGTATTTAGTAGCGCAAGCAATCTAACGGCAACGAAATTAGTCATCAAATCACCCTCTTTTGAGGCGAGGCGAGGGGCTAAATTGCAAGCCCATGAACTCTTCCAATTATCAGTTTTTGGAGATGGATACGACAGTTTTAAGTTAGATGGTTATCTGAGTTTGGGCGAACTAACCCCTGGGATTTTTGATACTAATTTGAAAAGCAAGGACTGGATAGGATCAGGATATTCCAGTCAGGTGACACCTAGTACATTAGCTCATCTTTTCAAGGGATACCGTGCAGGATTTAGAATCCTGACCAGTCTCGACTTAAAGAGCCGGACTCTTTCCATCCAGTCTGACAGCGGAGTGATGATCCATGGGGAAAAGAAAGTGAACCTGGGTGGGTTTATCGTCAATTCCGCACCAGAATTTAAGAAAGCAGAAGTGCTGATTCATGCAGTCTCTGCGCAAGCTCAAGCGAACATCGATTCTACACAAACCATAGTATTAAGAGCCAAGGAGGATTTAGAGACTTTGGGAAAAATGCTGAGTGGGCAGAACATTCTGCTTCAGGCAAAAACAGCTCAAGTTGCGGGAAACATTCTGAGTACTGGAGACTTGGTCATTGATTCCCAGCAACAACGTCTAGCGGGCCAGCACTCCAGTCAAATGGGGAATATTTCCTTAAGAGGAAACGACATTCTAGTCGCAGGCAGTCTGAAGAGTGATCAAGGATCCATCTCAGCGCAAGGGAGCGATGGTAGACGCAGTGAGAGCATTCGAACCACGGCCCAAGGTGCTCTGTCAGCGGCAAAGCAACTTCATTTATCTTCCAAAGCGATGCAGTTGGATGGAGATCATCAAGGTCAAAAGGGAGTGGCCTTAGACTGG
>CAIYTD010000290.1 GCA_903928955.1 Oligoflexia bacterium
GATCGCTTTCATGCCTTGGAGTGGTTATAATTTCGAAGATTCTATTCTTATTTCTGAGCGTCTCATTAAGGAAGACACTTTTACTTCGATCCATATTGAAGAATTTGAGTGTGTTGCTCGTGATACCAAGCTGGGAAAAGAAGAAATTACCCGAGATATTCCGAATGTAGGTGAAGAAGCATTAAAGGATCTGGATCAAAGTGGGATCATTCGAATTGGAGCTGAAGTTAAACCGGGTGATATTTTAGTCGGTAAAGTCACTCCTAAAGGGGAGACTCAACTCTCTCCAGAAGAGAAGTTATTAAGAGCCATTTTTGGTGAAAAAGCGGGAGATGTTCGGGATACTTCATTGCGAGTTCCATCAGGAGTTCAGGGAATTGTGATTAATGCGCAAGTCTTTGCACGTGAAGGAACTGAGCCAGATGAGCGCACTAAGTCTATTTTAGAAGAGCAGATTGCTAAAATTCGTCGAGATGAGCGAATTGAAACAGACGCGATTCGTCAATCCGCGTTCAATAAAATTGGTTATGCTCTGGATGGAAAAATCACGACAGGTAAACTCCTTTCCGAAGATGGTTCCGAAGAATTGCTGAAGAAAGGCCAGGAGCTGAGTCGTGAAATCCTCATCCATGTTCCATTTGATCTCTTGGGCTTTATCCCTGTTCAGGATGCTCTCGAGCAGGATGTAACGGCGATCATGAAAACTGCTAAAGAAAAAATTGAAGCAGTTAGATATGTCTTTAAGGAAAAGACAGATAAGCTGAAAAGAGGAGATGAGCTCGCTCCTGGCGTGATCAAGATGGTTAAAGTTCAAATTGCCATTAAACGACGCCTTCAGGTGGGAGATAAAATGGCTGGTCGGCACGGGAATAAAGGTGTCGTGAGTCGTATTCTTCCCATGGAAGATATGCCTTTCATGGCAAACGGTACTCCTGTAGATATGGTTTTAAATCCATTGGGCGTTCCTTCGCGTATGAATATTGGGCAGCTTCTTGAGGTGACTCTTGGTTGGGCGGCTCATGGGATTGGTGAGAAAATCAATGCTTATATGGAGAATTTCAATCCTGAAAAATTAAAGCGGGTATTAAAAGATACTTATACTCACGCTGAAATTGATAAGTATTTGGAAAAAGCCACTGACGACGAATTGAAGAAAATGGCCGTCCATTTAAGGCAGGGTGTCCATGTTGCGACTCCAGTATTTGATGGAGCAAGTGAAAAAGATATTGAAAGAATGTTGAACGTTGCTGATCTACCGGTCAGGGGCCAAACAACACTTTACGATGGAGTGTCAGGTGAGCCTTTTGCCGAAGAAGTTACAGTTGGCATTATGTATATGTTGAAGCTCCATCATTTGGTGGAAGAAAAAATTCATGCCCGAAGCATTGGCCCTTACAGCTTAGTGACCCAGCAACCTCTGGGTGGTAAAGCTCAATTTGGTGGTCAACGTCTTGGAGAAATGGAAGTTTGGGCTCTCGAAGCATACGGTGCTGCATATGGATTACAGGAATTTTTAACCGTTAAATCAGATGATGTGACGGGACGAAATCGAATGTACGAGGCAATTGTGAAAGGTGAACAGTTGCTTGAGCCCGGTCTACCGGAATCTTTCAACGTCCTTGTGAAGGAGCTCCAAAGCTTAGCTTTGAATGTAGAGCTTATTGAAGACGATGAAAAAGAATTAAAAGGCGAATTGATCTAAGAGCCAAGGAGCTAAAATGAAAGACCTTCTAAACTTTTTTGATAAACCCAAGGATCCCTTAAGTTTTACAGGAATTCGAATCTCGCTTGCTTCTCCAGAGAAGATTCGGGAATGGTCCTTTGGTGAAGTAAAGAAGCCTGAAACGATTAACTACCGTACGTTCAAACCCGAACGGGATGGTTTATTTTGTGCAAAAATTTTTGGTCCAGTAAAGGATTACGAGTGTAATTGCGGAAAATATAAGAGGATGAAGCACCGTGGGGTGGTGTGTGAAAAGTGTGGAGTGGAAGTCATTCAATCCAAAGTGCGTCGTGAGCGGTTGGGTCATATTGAATTGGCAACTCCCGTTGCACATATTTGGTTTTTGCGATCACTTCCTTCGCGCATTGGCGCTCTCCTCGATATTACACTCAAAGATTTGGAGAAAGTTCTCTATTGTGAGGCTTATCTTATTTCTGATCCTGGGACGAGTGGAGTAGAAGAAAGCACTGTGGTTTCAGAAGAGAAGTATTCTCAACTGATTAAAGATGGATTTAGCTTTACAGCATCCATGGGTGGCGAAGCCATTCGTGAAATGCTGAAGAAAGTAGATATTGAAGTTCTTTCTCGTCAATTGCGTCGTGAACTGAAGCAGACTACTTCGGAGGCTCAACGCACTAAAATTTCAAAGAGACTCAAAGTAGTGGAGTCTTTTAAGATGAGCGGGTCTAATAAGTGCGAGTGGATGATGCTGGAAGTGATTCCAGTCATTCCTCCTGAGCTTCGACCCTTGGTGCCATTGGATGGTGGAAGATTTGCGACTTCCGACTTGAACGATCTTTATCGACGCGTGATCAATCGAAATAATCGTTTAAAGCGACTCATGGAGCTGAATGCTCCTGAGATTATTATTCGGAATGAGAAGCGCATGCTTCAAGAGTCCGTGGATGCTTTGTTTGATAATGGCCGGAGAGGTAAGACTTTTACAGGCCCAAACAAGCGCCCTCTTCGATCCCTTTCAGATATGTTGAAAGGGAAGCAAGGTCGTTTCAGACAGAATTTGCTAGGGAAACGCGTCGATTATTCTGGGCGATCTGTTATCGTCGTCGGTCCTGAATTAAAGCTGCATCAGTGCGGTTTGCCTAAAGTAATGGCACTCGAGCTTTTTAAGCCATTTATTTATAATAAGCTCTCAGAATATGGCTATGTGACAACCATTAAGTCTGCGAAAAAAATGGTTGAAAAACAGAGACAAGAAGTTTGGGATATTCTCGAAGAAGTAGTCAAGGAACATCCCGTCCTATTGAATCGTGCTCCTACCTTGCATCGGTTGGGTATCCAGGCATTTGAACCAGTCTTAATCGAAGGGAAAGCCATTCAGCTTCATCCATTGGTTTGTGCCGCGTTTAATGCTGACTTTGACGGTGACCAGATGGCAGTGCATGTCCCATTATCCATCGAAGCTCAAATTGAAGCCCGAGTATTGATGATGTCGACGAATAATATTTTGTCGCCTGCGCATGGTAAGCCTATTATTGTTCCCTCACAGGACATTGTTTTAGGTCTCTATTATATGACCCGAGAGCGGCCGTTTGGGAAAGGCGAAGGAAAGATTTTTTCCAGTCCTACCGAAGTGCATTTTGCCTACGATACGGGTGTTGTCGGTTTACAGACGAAAATTAAATGTAGAATTCATTCGAAAATTTTCGAAACTACTGTAGGCCGTGCGCTTTTATCAGAAATTGTGCCTGCAGAAATTCCTTTCGGCTCTTATAACAAGGTATTGGGTAAAAAAGATCTAGCTGAGCTAATTGATCAATGTTATCGGCTTACAGGAAATAAAAAGACAGTCCTTTTAGCAGATCATCTCATGCAGACCGGTTTTCGTGAAGCAATGAGAGCTGGGATTTCTATTTCTGTTCACGATATGTTGATGCCCCCCGAGAAGCGAGAATTTTTGGATAAGGCCTATCAACAGGTTCAAGAAATTGAAAATCAGTACATCGAGGGTTTAATTACAGATGGTGAGCGCTACAATAAGGTGATTGACATTTGGGCTCAGACTTCAGAACAAATTGCTAGCGCGATGATGAAGCGCTTGTCTGTTCAAAGCTTCCAAGCTCCTTCTGATTGGAAGGGGAGTGAAAAGGAGATGACGGGGCCAGCATTCAATTCGATCTTTATGATGGCTGATTCGGGTGCTCGAGGAAGTAATGCTCAGATTCGGCAGTTAGCGGGTATGCGAGGATTGATGGCAAAACCATCGGGTGAAATCATTGAAACCCCGATCGTGGCTAACTTTCGAGAAGGTTTATCCGTGTTGCAGTACTTCGTTTCTACTCATGGAGCACGAAAAGGCTTGGCGGATACCGCGCTGAAGACTGCAAATTCTGGATATCTGACTCGCCGTTTAGTGGATGTCTCACAGGATGTAATTGTAACAGAAGTGGACTGTGGAACTTTAGACGGTCTTTTTGTCGCCGCTTTGATCGAAGGTGGTGAAGTGATTGAGAAGATGGGGGATCGAATTTTAGGGCGTGTTGCTCTAGATGATGTGATTGACTCAGTAACCAATGAGATTTTGGTTAAAGCAAATGATGAAATCACTGAAGACCTGATGAAAAAGATTGAAGAAGCTGGAATTGATCGAGTACGTATTCGATCCGTGCTGACTTGCCAGTCTAAGAAAGGTATTTGCAGTGCTTGTTATGGACGTGATCTTTCTCGAGGTCGAATGGTCAATATTGGTGAGGCTGTCGGTGTTATTGCAGCCCAATCCATTGGTGAGCCTGGTACTCAGTTGACGATGCGTACTTTCCATATTGGTGGTACAGCATCGCGGCGTGCAGAGCAGTCTAGCCTTGAGGCCAAAACAAAAGGGAAAGTGAAATTTCATAACGTTGTTACTGTTCGTAATAAAGAAGGTCATCTCACTGTGATGAATCGAAACGGCGAAATTGCTGTGATCGATATTAATGGCCGCGAACGTGAGAAATACCCTATTGTTTACGGTGCTAAAGTTCTTGTAAAAGAGGGAGATCTTGTTGAAAAAGGCAGGCTCATGGCAGAATGGGATCCTTATTCTACTCCGATTATTACAGAAGCTTCAGGTCTCGTGAAGTTTGAAGATATCGAAGAAGGTCTCACCATGCAGGAGCAATTCGATAGCGTCACGGGTCTTTCTCATAAAGTGATCGTTGAGTCTAAGGCGTCAGATAAACGTCCAAAAATCCTCATCCATGATAGCTCCGGTAATCTGGTGAAGATTGAGGGTTCCAACCGTATCGCAAGGTACATGATCCCAGTCGGCGCTAACTTGGTCATTAATGATGGCGATGAAATGAAGGCAGGGGATACCATTGCTAAGATTCATCGAGAAACAACGAAGACGAAAGATATTACAGGCGGTCTTCCTCGTGTAGCTGAGCTTTTTGAGGCTCGTAAACCGAAGGATTCAGCTGTTATTAGTGAAATTGATGGGATGGTTTCTTTTGGTAAAGATACCAAGGGAAAACGGAAAGTCATCGTTACTCCTGATTTGGGTGAGGCTAAAGAATATCTGATTGGCAAGGGACGTCACTTGGCAGTCAATGAGGGTGATTATGTGAAGGCCGGTGAGCCTTTGATGGATGGTCCAATTAATCCTCATGACATCTTGCGTGTATTGGGTGAAAAAGCTTTGGCCAAGTATTTAGTGGATGAAGTTCAAGAAGTTTATCGTTTACAAGGTGTGAAGATTAACGATAAGCATATTGAAACAGTTGTTCGCCAAATGCTCCGCAAAGTGAGAATTAAAGAAGTAGGTGATACTAGCTTCTTGCCCGGTGAACAGGTAGATAAACTGATATTTGAAGCAGAGAATCAAAAGTCGATGCAAACAGGGGGTGCCCCAGCAACAGCAGAGCCCCTCTTGTTAGGTATTACAAAAGCCTCTCTTAGCACGGAGAGCTTTATTTCTGCGGCTTCCTTTCAGGAAACAACAAAAGTTCTGACTGAAGCAAGTATTAGTGGAAGGGTAGATTTTTTACGCGGCCTAAAAGAGAACGTTATTATGGGTCGATTGATTCCTGCTGGTACTGGATTGGCGAAGTATAAGAATCTTCAATCAAGAGTACTGGAAGAATCAGAAGCTAGAATTTCGACTCCTCCGCACATGCCCATTTCGGCGGCGATGGAGCGATAAAATAAAGTTTGTGAAAAGCAAACAGGGCGATTAGCTCAGCGGTAGAGCAGGGTCTTTACACGGCCAAGGTCGCAGGTTCAATCCCTGCATCGCCCACCATTTTTGACTGAAATATTAATAAGTTATGAAAAGCCTCTGAAATTGATTCAGGGGCTTTTTCATTTCCGGAGTCCAATAGGAGTCCAGCGAATGAAAATTGAGAAAGCGAAAATCAAAGTTGAGGCTTCTTTTAATTTAAAATTGGCCCTTTTGGATTAAGGTATTATTTCGAGAAACGGAAGGGGTGGGAAGCGAGCCATTCGTGTGTATCCACCCTGGCAAAATGTGAAAGTAAACTCAGTGCGTTTTGAACCTACCCCGTCTATGGAAGAGTATGTCAATAAAAAAACTTCTCCATAGGCAATTGCCGTTTCCAGCTTTTGCCTTACGGTCGACCCATTTTGCATTAGCAATAATTGCGTTGGAACTGAGATTCATTTCTCATCCAGGTTGGGCTTTAATTGCGCCTA